>WLJZ01000099.1 GCA_009701525.1 Actinomycetota bacterium | reverse complement strand
GCGGACGTGCAACCAAATCTCCGACTCAACAGTTATTTGCAACTTTATTGGGGCTTGAAGTTTCACCTAGAAAAATGCGCGAGTGCGCACACTTCTGGTTTGAAGTTGAAAGTGAGATAGGAGTTTCAGAGCGAGATCAGCGCTGGGAAGATCCTGCGCTATTACCAAGAGCGGGCGACCTCGTCGATGTTAAGAAATTTTTGGAGAGCACCATCGTTCCAGATGACCTCTCGGGTCTGCTTTAAAGATCGGGTCTGCTTTAAAGATCGGGTCTGCTTTAAAAATTAGCCCCAATAAAAAGCGAAGTTCCCGGGCGCACGATTCTTTGTTTGCCTTCCCCTTGCAAACAATGAACGGTTATCCGAGAACTTCGTGGCTAGAACCTAAAGTAATTAGAAGCCATAATCAACTTACAGCTGTGATTGCATCACTAATTTAAAATTATTTTCTCAATTAAAACTTTAGGGTTTTAAAATGATTTTCTTCATCGACTGTTGATAAACTTGTGCATATCGAGTTAATAACTGTTGATAACTCATGTGGAACTGGGGAAAACGGAGGCGGCGAGAATTCATGGGGAATTTCGATGAAGATTCACTCACTCCTAGTGGTGATAACTCCGAATCCGTGGAGAACTTTGTCCAAGGTGAAATATTTGCCGATATCTTCCCCAATATGCCCGCTCTAATACCTAGAAAATCTCTCAAAAAAGAGCAAGAGGAGCTTTTATCCAGGCTTCCAGAATTTCGAGTCATCAGAAGTTCGCGCAGAAAGCGCACTCTCCATGCTTATCGCCAAAATGGCATCATTGAAATTCATATTCCCGACCGTTTAAGCCGCCGCCAGGAGTTTGAAGTCATCCCAGAGATGATTGATCTGGTTTTGAAACGTGAAAATCGCCTCCGCAAGAGCGACTCTGCCCTTTTCGATATGAGCGATCAGATAATTTGCGATCTGCTACCTGAATTTAGCGAGCGCCCGATCTCGATTACCTGGCGCTCTATGCGTGAACGTTGGGGATCTTGCACAACGGTCGATAGAACCATTCGAATTTCAGATCGTTTGAATGGAGCACCTGATTATGTGCTGCGATATGTCCTATTCCATGAATTAATCCATCTGCGGATTGCGGGCCATGGCGATGACTTCCATGAATTCTTAGCCAGATATCCCGACAAAGAGCGGGCTGAGGCCTTTTTAGAAGGATATGAGGCGGGATCTCAGGGCGCACCCGAGGAAATCCTGGAGTTACCCCCAATTTAGGCGTGAAATCCCAAGTTCTAAGCGTGTTCGGGGGTATGGTGAGCGTATACGCACGCAGGGTTTGGGATACCCCCAAGCTTTTGAGAGTGCGGCGATTGGAGGGTCATAATGGCTGAAGAATATAAGGGTGAGGCCTACTGCGTTAAGTGCAAAGAGAAGCGTGCCTTTGAAGGCCACGTAAAAGTCTCTGAGTCTGGTCGCCGTATGGCACAAGGCATCTGTCCAGTATGCGGAACAAAAGTTAACCGCATTCTTGGTAAGGCTTAATTAACACCTAATAAAAAAATTAAGGCGCCCCTTCACCAAAGTGTGGGGGCGTTTTTTTATGCCCACGCCACAAGATGGCAGTTATTGCATCGACACGAATAGTTGAAATTTTTCGGACATCTCCACATCTTTATGCAAGCGATATTCAACTGCGAAGAAGCTGCTTGATACTCCACCTCATGGCCCAAATTGAATTAGTTGAATCCTCATTTCCAACGCTCAAGCCGGGCGTAAATTTCTTAAACCAAGGCTCATCTCCAAATAGCTCCGATATTTATATTGGCTTGGCTCATCGTGGAATTTCAATTGCTCCACCTATGACAAATCTTGCGAAGTGTTTAGTTGAGCTATGCGATGGCTCGCACTCGTTATCAAAGATTTATCAGAACTTGTTGGAGCAGGTTGGAGATGCTGGCACTGCAGAGATCAAAGGTGAGATTAATTGGATTCTTGAGATCTTGGCAGAAGCAAGATTGATTGAATTTAGAGACTCCGCGCTCGCGTTCGGCTCCGATAAATATCTCCCAATAAATTTACTTAGCGCTAGAAAACGATTTCGAGCCCAAGAAAATCTCACAACCTGGCACCCAGATATCTCCTCTGAAAAATCTGCCCAAGAACTAATCGAGTCTCGCCAGCAATATTCCATAATCATTTTCGGCCATAATCACTTGGCGCTGACTCTCTTTACAATTCTGCAGGCAAGTGGATTTAGCGCTATCCGGATAATCGATCGCAGTATTTCAAAGAGCCGAGCCGATTCGATTCAAATCGCACCAGAAGAAGTCTGCGGATTAGGCATACGTGGAAGTGATGTTGGCGTAAGGCGCGAGCTTGTAATCGCCGATTTGGCGCGAAATTCACGGCTGATTGTCGGAGAAGATAAGAGTTTTCCAGCGCTGCCGAGCTTAATTATTGCGACCGATGAAATTCCACAAGAGACGCTGCAACGTTGGATGAGTGAGGAGATTGCACATCTCGCAATTTCAAGATTAATTGAAAACAGAGTTGAGATCGGGCCACTTGTTATTCCTGGTAAATCGCCATGTTTAAATTGTTTGAAACTTTGGCGGGCCGACAAATTCCCTCTTCAAAAAGAGTTTGAATTAATTTCTGCACTCAGCGGTGGTGAAAATTCAAAGCTTGAAATTCCTTCAGCCCAAGTGGCAGCGATCGCCGGAATGGTGGCGATTGCTGTAATCGAATACTTCGCCGCACTTGAAATTGGATCAAAATCCATCGGCAAGAATTTAATTGGAACCACTAGAACTTTAGATTTGTTTGATCCTATGAATCCGGATAATTTGGCAAATACAAATAATTACTGGCAACCACATATTTCTTGTGGCTGCCAGCAATTAATTTAAGGGGCTCTCTAATTCCTAAGAAGCTAGCTGCGCCTCTTCTAGAGTGCTAAGTCGTGGCCGACCTGGTGCGCGCTTTGCTTGAATAACTCTGCCATCTTCAAACAATTCACCACCCCAAACTCCACATGGTTCGCTTCTAGATAGCGCGCCTTCTAAACAGGCTGCACGCATTGGACATTCACCGCAAAGAGCCTTGGCATACGAAATTTCGGCTTGGCTCTCGGCGAAGAAGGTCTCGGGATCTGCCTGATGGCAGGGAAGCTTCGTTGATGAGTCTGCAAATGCAGTAACACCAATCTTTGCATCTGGGCCTTGGGCCCAACCTGGTACTAATAGTTCGCTGAAGAGAACAGTCACTGTTCTCACCTCCGTCTTTTCTCGTTTGTCTTTCTCTTGTTTGGTTAGTTAGTTGTTTGGTTAGTTAGTTGTTTGGTTTTTAACTTGGATAAAAAGCAAAAGGGCCGCGAATCCTTTTAAAGGATTTGCGGCCCTGGGGCTTTTAGCTATCGGTTAGCCGATAGAGCTCCAGGATCCGCGCTTTGCATAGGCTGCATAATTGGCAGCGAAGGCAAAATGCTTATGTGTAGAAGGCTTATTTGCTGTGTTTGCCACGTTGAAACGCGAAGTAGACACAGCGGCGATACCGCGTGTGCCTGTTGTTGATACGAGCTTCTGTGACATGTCGAGAAGAGTAACCCACGCCACATTGATGGCGCAAGTTAATTAATTTAGCGGATTCATTAATTTGGCCGATTAATTACTTCGGCAGAGAGCCTTTAAAGGATGCCGCTTAAGAAGGGGCTAGGCGTTCCTGAATATGAAAGATGTAGCTCGCTCTTGGCACGTGTAAGGCCTACGTAGAAAAGCCGGCGCTCTTCTTCAACATCGTTGCCCATAGGCAAGATGCCATCGCTGACTCCAGCTAAAAATACGTGATCCCATTCCAAGCCTTTTGCAGCATGCAAAGTTGAGAGAACGACGCCCGGAAGTGTTGGTGGGTTGTTCTGCTCCGCACGATCTTCTAATTCGCGAAGATAATTTCGAAGCGTTAACTGGGTTCCAGCGGCGATGCTCTCTTCTTGCATGGTCTTAGCGAGAGCGAGAAATGCATGCACATAATCTGTTTCACCAAATGGGCGCAAGACATCAGCCAAATCGGAATACCAACTTCCACCTTCACTTGGCAGAACTGAAGCGCTTCTAATAACCCGCATCGCATCTCTAACATCTACCCGCTCGAAGAATTTTTCAGAGGATTTGATCTGAGACTCGATTCCGGCAGCGCGAAGTTCGCGTTCAAAAATATCTAGCTGCGAATTTGTTCGGGTCAAAATTGCTACTTCCAAATGTTCACCAGCTTTTGCGCGAAGTTCGGAGATCTTTTTTGCGATGGCATTTGCTTCACCGGCATTTGATTCAAATTTAGCAATCTCT
>WLJZ01000098.1 GCA_009701525.1 Actinomycetota bacterium | reverse complement strand
TCTTGAACCCGATCGCTGCCGATTACCGAAGCTAAGTGGGCTGCGCATCCGCCCGCGGTGGTGAGAATTGTGCCAGGCAACTTTGCACCAAGAGCCTTCGCCATCTCTTTGCCCTTCTCAAGTTCGCCATTGTGAGCATGTAGCGCCCCGCAACAACCTTGATCAGATGAACACGAAACTTCTGGCGCCAGTTTTGCAACCGCGCGGCTAACCGATGGAAAGAGGCGACGTTCGAAACATCCGTACATAAGATGTAAATCCTTAGCGGCGCTACGGCGGCGCGCAGTTGGTGAAAATAAACCAAGTGCCCACATTCCTAGCTTCGAATCAACAATCGCAAAAAGAGCGCGAATAATTAGTGGACGGTTCGTTCCTTGCCAAGTTATATCTCGCATTTCTTCTAACAAGACGCCATATTCAACACCTGCAGGACAGACTGGTTCGCAGGCACGGCAACCCAGGCAGAACGAAGATTCATTTAATAAATCGAGTGCTGGCAATTTATCGGTTTGGACTGCGCGCATTAAAGTGATGCGACCGCGCGGTGATGACTCTTCATTTCCAGTTAATTTATATGTTGGACATGCTGGCAAGCAGTAGCCACAAGAAATACAACGGTCTAACTTATCTTGGCTAAATTTCTCTCTCATGAACCAATTCGCCCTGGATTTAGAATTCCGGCTGGATCAAATACATTTTTGATATTTCGCTGGAGTTGCATATTTACCGCGCCAATTTTTGCTTCAAGATATGGAAGCTTCGCTGATCCAACACCATGTTCACCGGTAATACTTCCACCAAATTCAAGGGGGAGTGCGAATATCTCGGCGAGGGCATTCTCTGCTGCGGCAACTTCGGCAGGATTATCTTTATCCAAAACGATTGTTGGATGCAGATTTCCATCTCCAGCATGTCCAAAAGTTCCGATACGCAGGCCATATGATTTACCAATAGCTTCAATACGCTTAACAACTTCTGCCATTGATTTTCTTGGAACTGAAATATCCTCAAGAATTGAAAGTGAACTCAAACGGGCGAGCGCTGGAAGGGAACATCTACGCGCATAAAGCAGCGCTTCGGCCGCAGCGACATCTGCTGCAAGTGTTACACCACGACAACCATTGGATGCCTTGGCGATATCGGCCATCTTTGAAACACTCTGCTCGATTGAAACCAAATCTCCATCATCACCAAATAGAAGAAGCGCGCCAGCTTTAGTATCCAGACCAAGATGTGCGAAATCTTCTACTGCAACCAAACATGTGTTATCTAAAAACTCTAATGTAGCGGGAAGTATTCCGGCCGAAATAATTTTCTCTACAGCATCTGCTGCTGCAGCTAAATCTTCGAAATAGGCAACGCCATATTTAGAAGCAGCAGGACGCGGCGCAAGTGCAACAGTAATTTCAGTAAAGACTGCGAGGGTTCCTTCGCTGCCAACAAGTAGCCTTGTTACGTCATATCCAGCAACATCTTTTACTAGGCGCCCACCAGTTCTAATTACTTCACCAGTGCCAAGTACCGCTTCAAGCCCAAGTATGTAATTTCTAGTTGTTCCATATTTAAGTCCGCGAAGACCTCCGGCGCTGGTCGCAACATTTCCGCCAATAGTTGAAACATTTCTAGATCCGGGATCTGGAATAAAACGCAATCCCTCTTTTTCGACCAGTTGATCCAGGGCCAGATTAGTAACGCCAGGCTGGACTATCGCAATCATTTCGGATTTTGAAACTTCGAGAATTTGATTCATATTTGTCATGCTCATAACAATTCCGCCATTTAACGGCACTGTTGCTGCGCATAAATTACTTCCGGCGCCGCGGGCGATAATCGGAGTCTTAGTGTCATGCGCGAATTTAACAATTTTGGAAACTTCGGCGGTATTTCTAGGTGCAACAATTACTTCAGGCAAACCTTCAAACATCGGAGTCGCGTCACGGCTATATGCCTGCAGTGAAACGGCGTCGCTTCGCACAACATCGCTGCCAACTAGGGCAGCTAACTTTGCGACTAATTCAGATGATGACACGGGTTAATTAAACCACCGCTTGGGGCTATTAATTAGGCAATCTCTTTAATGATCTTGCCACTCTTGATAATTAAGTCAATCTCCCGCAAGTTTTCCAAGTCTTCCAAAGGATTGCCCTTCGTAGCAATGAAATCCCCCGCAAATTTTGGCTTAATCTGTCCCAAGAAATTCTCTTGTTTTAAGAGTAGAGCCGCATTTGAAGTAATTGATTGAAATGACTTAATTGTTGAAAGCCCAGCTTTATTCATAAGAAACAATTCATGCAGCGCTGCAGGAATTCCATCTACCATATCTCCAGGTGGGTAGTCGGTGCCATTAATCAAAGTTATCCCAGCCTTGATTGCATTCTTTGTGCTTTGAAGATGTCGATCACTTACCGCCAAAGCATTTTGTATTGATGCTTCTTCGAAGCCCTTTTCGCGCATCCAGGACTCAGAACGTGTAACACAAAGTGTTGGGGTTAGAAATGCACCCGCGCCTGCAAGTGCTTCAGCCGTAGAACCGTCAAGACTGTAACCATGTTCAAAACTAGTAACGCCGAGTCTTAGAGCTTGCATAATTGCTTTCGATTCACCTGCATGTGCAACGACATAAGAATCATGTTCCCTCGCCGCTTTAACAACGCCACTTATTTCTTCATCAGTCATCTCTGCATCATCTGAACTCTCGCCAGCTTTGGCTAAGCCACCAGTGATAAATATTTTTATATGGTCTGCGCCCGCTTCAAACTCGCCTATTGCTGCTTTATAAAAGCCATCGAAGTCTTTTGCATAAGAACAACCAGCGCCTTCGCCATGACCCGTAGGAGTAGAGATTGCGCGACCCGCTCCAAAAATTCTTGGGCCCTCAAACCATCCAACCTTTGCTGCATTTCTAAGAGCTAAATCCACTTGATTCTGCTCGTGCACACATCTGATTGTTGTCATCCCCGCCTTTAAGGCTTCAGCAGCGCGCTGAGCTGCTCTAAAAGCCGTAATTGCCGGGTTTTCGTGTTCATCCGTTAGAGAAAATGGGAAGACAACAGAAAGATGGGCATGACAGGAAATCAGGCCAGGAGATAGGAAGCGACCATCGATATCAATTATTTTCTCATTTTTATCGATACTAATTTGAGTTGAATTTGTAATTTCACTTATCAGTCCAAATTTATCAACTTTAACGGCCGCATCTTTTCCAATTTCTCCAGTAACGACATCGACAATTTTGGCATTAGTGATCCACATTTAGCGCCCCTTTATAGTTTCGAGTGGTACGACGATTTCATTTGAGGTTTGAAGAACACAGGCAACTCCACGCCCATCTTTCAGAGTTCGGATTTCTGGAACGCTACTTTCACATCCAACTTGAACCAATGGACACCTAGGATGGAATCGGCAACCTGCTGGTGGAAATGCTGGATTTGGCACATCCCCAGGGAGGTCGAGCGGCATGTTTGAATTTCCATCTGCCTTGGGAATTGCTGAAATCAGGGCACGCGTATAAGGATGCGAGGGCTGATTCCAAATTTGCTCCGTCGTGCCAATTTCAACAATTTTTCCTAAGTACATCACTGCAATTCGATCTGAAATTTTTCTAACAACAGAGAGATCATGTGAAATGAAAATAACTCCCATTCCAAATTCTTGGACTAGTGAAACAAGTAAATTAGAAACTTGTGCTTGAGAAGATGTATCAAGAGCTGAAATTGGTTCATCTGCAACTATCGCAGTAGGTGATGCAGCTAGTGCGCGGGCGATAGCTATGCGTTGTCGCTGGCCGCCGCTGAACTGGTGTGCATATCGATCTAGTGCTGATGCGCCTAAACCAACCTTTTCAAGAAGTTCTGCGCTAATTTTAAGAGCCTCGTTCTTCGGTTTTCCAGCAACAATTAAACCATCTGCGATTTGATCACCAATTTTGCGTCTTGGATTTATTGAGCCGTAAGGATCTTGAAAAATCATTTGAAGATTTCTAAGTTCAGTAGGTCTTCCTCGACGATCCAGTGGTTTTACCAAATTTCCGTTAAACCTAATTTCACCTTCAGCTGGTTTTTCTATTCCTACGATTGCTTTTCCAAGAGAAGACTTACCGCATCCGGATTCACCAACAAGGCCAAGAATTTCACCTGGAGCAAGAGTTAGATCCACTCCAGCAACTGCTCGTAATTTTCTGCCGTTTCGATGGTATTCGACAGAAAGATTTGAAATCTTTAAAAGCTCGTTCATGAGCTCACCAATGGATTTACTGGGCAAAAAATTCGATGCTTGGTGGAGATAGAAATTGAAGTTGGAATTTGAGATTCGCAAGATGTTTTGGCATAAGCGCATCGAGGATGAAAT
>WLJZ01000097.1 GCA_009701525.1 Actinomycetota bacterium | reverse complement strand
TCTGGGCGTGGAGTTTCTTGGTGCGCAACTTGTGATGGCTTCTTCTTTAGAGAGAAAGTCTTAGCAGTTGTTGGTGGCGGAGATTCTGCAATGGAGGAAGCGAATTTCCTAACTAGATTTGCTACAAAGGTTTATGTAATTCACCGCCGAGATTCATTGCGCGCATCCAAGATTATGGTTGAAAGAGCAATGGCGAATCCAAAGATTGAATTCATTTGGAATACCGAAGTTATAGATGTTCTTGGAGAAGAGAAAGTATCTGGTCTAAAGCTTCGCAATCTGGTTTCTGGCGAAGAAGAGTCAAGAGACTTTGATGGGCTTTTTGTTGCGATCGGACATCTACCTCGTAGCGAACTACTGGCCGGGCAGATTGATTTAGATGCTGAGGGATATGTGGAGGTCGAAGGTCGTTCGACTCGAACAAATCAACGCGGCGTCTTTGCTTGTGGCGATCTAGTCGACCACACATATCGCCAAGCGATTACGGCGGCTGGTTCAGGTTGCCAAGCAGCTCTGGATGCAGAACGCTTCCTTGCTGGGCACTAATTAGAATTAATCAAATAACTAACCGAAGAAATAGAGGAAAAATGAGCGCAGCACAACCAGTAACAACAGCTACTTTTGATGAGGTAGTTCTGAAGAGTTCAACTCCCGTTCTTGTAGATTTTTGGGCTGAGTGGTGTGGTCCTTGCCGCGCAGTCGGACCAATTCTTGACGAGATTGCATCTGAGTACGCAGACAAGATCAAGGTTGTTAAGTTAAATACCGATGAAGAGTCAGCGATCGCAATTAAATATGGAATTACTTCAATTCCTACGCTAAATGTTTATGTAAATGGTGAAGTGGTTAAGACTGTAATTGGCGCAAAGCCAAAGCCAGCTCTTTTAAAAGAACTCGCAGCGTTTATCTAAATTCATGTCTCCATCTGGTGAGGAGACCAATGTAATTTCGTTGGTCACAAATACTTTAACCAGACTTGGGTTTTTAAAAACTGCATCAAATACTTTTGGTGCAGTTGAGGAAGATGGTCTGCGCGCATTTCAACAAGAGCGTGGTCTCATAGTTTCGGGTGAAATTGATGGCCCAACTCTTCGCGCGATTGATGAAGCGAGATGGAAACTTGGTGATCGAATACTCTCTTTTGTTCCAGGTAAAGCCCTTCGCGGTGATGATGTCGCAACACTGCAAGCCCGCTTGGTAGATATGGGTTTTGATTGTGGGCGAGTGGATGCAATTTTTGGCGCCCGGACAGAATCAGCAGTAAAAGAATTTCAAAAATCTGTTGGCGTAAAAATTGATGGCGTTTGCGGGCCAGCAACAATTATGTCCTTGATTCGATTAGTTAAAACAGTTTCGGGTGGCGCACCAATTCAACTCCGCGATAACGCAAAGCGCGCAGTTCGTGGTCCAGCTCTTGCAAATAAAATTATTGTTCTTGATCCAAGTTCACTTCCAGAAGATCGTGAAATCGCTTTTGATATCGCGCAACGACTCGAAGGGCGTTTAATTGCACTTGGTGTAACGGTCTATTTATCTAGAAGCAGCGCTAAAGATCCGAGTGAAGTTGATCGAATAAAATTAGCAAATGAATCCGGGGCAGATTTAGTTATCTCGTTTCATACTGATAATTACAAAAATGAGTTGGCTCATGGACTTACTACTTATTATTATGGAAATGATTTGCATGGCGTCCACTCAGTTGTCGGCGAAAGATTTGCGGCTTTAGTCCAACGTGAAATAACTGCCCGAACCGACTTGTTGAATTGTCGCACTCACGCAAAATCTTGGGATTTGCTGCGCCTTACAAAGGCGCCAACCGTACGTATTGATTTGGGTTATCTCTCAAACCCCGGTGATGTGAAGCGCCTTGCCGATGTAACTTTTCGTGAAACGGTCGTGGAATCAATAATTGTTGCAATTCAACGCCTTTATTTATCGGCCGAGAACGATGCAAAGACCGGCACGCTGAAGATTTCCGATCTGCGCAAGGCTGGGATTCGCAAAGATTAATTAAATTCATTCCCCGCAGCTGCTATGGCAAGATTGGGGAATGGGAAACGACATAACGCGCATACATACCGGTGAGGTTCAGAATCTAACTGATCGCTTTGCCCATCGTGCGGCCATGATGAAGCCGAGTGAAATTCGCTCGCTCTTTGCTGTTGCTTCTCGCCCAGACATTGTTTCGCTAGCAGGTGGAATGCCAAATCTTTCGGCATTTCCAATGGAGATGATGGCGAGTGTTATTGAAAAATTAGTTTTAGAAAATGGTCAAGAAGCTTTGCAATATGGAAGCGGCCAAGGACATCCAAAACTTCGTGAACAGATCTGCGATGTTATGGCCCTTGAAGGCATTCGCGCCCACCCAGATGATGTAATCGTTACCACCGGTTCGCAACAAGCTCTTGATTTAATTTCGAGAATTTTTATTGATCCAGGCGATGTTGTTCTAGTTGAAGCACCGTCATATGTTGGAGCTCTTGGAACTTTCCATCAATATGAAGCGAAGGTTGTTCATGTTGCAATGGATGACAACGGTTTAATTCCTATTGCACTTCGTGAAGCAATTACAGCCACTCGAGCTTCCGGTCGTAAAATTAAATTCTTGTATCTAATTCCAAATTACCAGAATCCTGCAGGTGTTCTACTTAGTGCCGAACGCAGAACTGAAATTCTTGAGATTTGCCGTGAGGAAGCAATCTTTGTAATTGAAGATAATCCTTATGGCCTGCTTGGTTTTGATCGCCCATCACCTAATGCAATGCGTGCTGAAGATTCTGAGAATGTTCTTTATCTTGGAACATTCTCCAAAACAATTGCTCCGGGGTTCCGCGTTGGTTGGGCGCTGGTTCCACAAGCGCTAAAAGAGAAACTTGTGATTGCGAGTGAATCTTCAATTCTCTGCCCATCAAACTTCACACAACTAGCAATTTCTAGTTATCTATCTGATCAACCATGGCGCGATCAGATCGCTTCATTTACCCAACTTTATAAAGTCCGTAGAGATGCGATGCTTGAAACGCTAGAAGCAACTTTCCCTGCTGGTGCGACTTGGACCAAGCCAGGTGGCGGTTTCTATGTTTGGGTAACGCTTCCACCAGAGATTGATACCAAAGCTTTAATGCCTAAAGCTATTGTTTCAAAGGTTGCTTACGTTCCTGGGACAGCGTTTTATGCCGACGGCTTAGGAAGTTGGTCGATGCGACTTTCTTATTGTTATCCAAGCCCAGAGCGAATTCGCGATGGTGTTAAATCTTTGGCTGGCGTTATTAAAACCGAGATGGAACTTCGCGGGCTAAATTAGCGGATTAAATTAGCGGGCTAAATTAAGTTATTAATTCGCTCTAAATCTTCTAGTGTTGCAAATTCAATTGTAATTTTTCCTTTTTGCTTTCCAAGTTCGACCGTTACACGCGTATCAAGTCGATCTGACATCCCATCAGCCAACTCTTTCAATCGTGGTGATAAATGTCTTCCTGCTTTTGGCTTCGCAGTTTTTGTAGAACCTTGATGAGTAGCAACTATCTCTTCAGTTGCGCGAACGCTTAAACCTTCAGAAACTATTCGACCTGCTAATTTTTCGATTTCATTCTCATCAGTCAAAGATAAAAGTGCCCGCGCATGGCCCGCCGATAAAATTCCAGCCGCTACTCGTCGCTGCACACTTGCGGGAAGATTTAGCAAGCGAAGTGTGTTTGTAATTGCTGGCCTAGATTTTCCGACTTTAGCTGCAAGTTCGTCGTGGGTATATCCAAAATCGTTCAAGAGATTTTGATATGCCGAACCTTCTTCTAATGGGTTTAGTTGGCTGCGATGAATATTCTCAAGTAAGGCTTCGCGAAGTAATTCATTATCTGGAGTCTGGCGAATAATTACTGGAATCGTTTTCAAACCAGCCAATTTAGAGGCGCGCAATCTACGTTCGCCCATGATTAATTCGTATTGGCCATTTCCTAAATCTCTAACTACTGGTGGTTGTAATACGCCAACTTCTTTTATCGAAGCCGATAATTCGGCAAGTGCATCGGTGTCAAAAATTGTTCTTGGTTGTTTTGGGTTTGGAACAATTGAATTAATATCAACTTCACCTTGATCGGCAATTGTTACACCGGTGTTGGAAGTTATTGGAGTTGAGAGCGATGTTGGGATTAGTGAATCTAATCCGCGACCTAATCCACCTTTGCGTGTACTCATGCTGTGTGTGCTCCGTTATTCAATTCGTTTAAATTATTTAAAGCTTCACCAGATCCACGTCTAGCAATCTCTCGGGCCACTGTCATATATGCAATAGCGCCTGGAGAAGATGCGTCATACGTCATTACTGTTTGATTAAATGATGGTGCTTCTGAAACTCGTACCGCTCTTGG
>WLJZ01000096.1 GCA_009701525.1 Actinomycetota bacterium | reverse complement strand
AGTACAGCTGGTTTATGTCGTGTTGCTTTGAACTATCGCTTACATCCAAACGACTGGGTAAGAATTACAAATGACTGTGGTGCAAAAGTTTTAATCATGGATGCAAAATTCTGGGATGAATCTGCGCCTGTTCGTGAATTAGTTGACCACGTGATTTTGATTCATGGTGAGCATGATGGAACAACTCCTTACGAAGCATTTCTGGCAAAGCAAGATTCACATGCATTCTCAACCGCAATTGATCCCGACAGCATTGTTTCACTTAACTATTCTTCTGGAACAACCGGAAATCCAAAGGGTGCAATTCGAACCCATAGAAACCGCACTGCGAGTTTAAATAATATTGTTTCCGATATTTTAGGTCGCGTTCCAAATGAAACAGATTGTTGGGTTCATGCTGGGCCAGTAACTCACACAAGTGGATTATTTGTTCTTCCATATTTTACTTTTGGTGCCAAGCAAATAGTTCTTGCAAAATATGATCCAGAAGAATTCATTGATGTAATTCAAAATCGTGGCGGAAATGCGACTGCGCTTGTTCCGACAATGGTTGCAAGACTTCTTGCGGTAGATGGAATTACCAAAGAGAAGATGGCAAATCTACGCATGCTTGGTTATGCAGGAGCACCAATGCCACCAGATCAAATCAAACAGTGTCATGAGCGAATTACTACAAAGATGGTTCAGTATTACGGCCTAGTAGAAGCTATTCCGCCAGTTACAGTCTTGAGCGAAGCAGATCACGCACTTGGACTTTCGGAGAATCCAGAGTTACTTACAAGCGCAGGAAACCCATGCGTTGGTGTAGAAATTCTTATAGTTGATGAGAATGGAAAAGAAGTTCCGGTTGGCGAAATCGGTGAAGTTATAACTAGAGGTGATCACGTTATGCGCGGTTATTACGGCGCAGCCGGCCAAGACGCAACAGTTACTAAGGCGGTCCGCGATGGCTGGTTGCACACAGGTGACCTCGGCCGAATTGATGCGGATAACCGACTCTATTTGGTTGATCGCAAAGGCGACATGATTATTAGTGGTGGCTACAACATTTATCCACGCGAGATTGAAGATGTAATTGCCGAGATTCCAGAAGTATTGGAAGTTGCGGTTATGGGTATTCATGATGTCGAGTGGGGTCAACGTGTAACTGCAATGGTGACGCTAGTTCCCAATTCAACTGCCGATCACACAGAACTAACTAACAGAATTCTTGAACATTGCAAGGCGCGCATGGCTTCATACAAGAAGCCAAAAGATCTTCGTATTGTTGCCGAGTTCCCACTTAATTCAACTGGAAAAATCGCTAAGAAAATCTTGAAACAACAACTTGAGGCCGAAGGAAAATAAATGTCTCTAGAAAAACCAGGAGAGTATCCATACACCCGCGGCATTAACGCCGATGCGGGAGTTTGGACGATGGGCCAATATGGCGGCTTTGGAACTCCTGCCGAAACTAATGCCCGTTTCAAAATGCTTCTAGATCAAGGGCTAACAGGTTTTAGCGTTGCACTTGATCTTCCTACGCAATTAGGACTTGACTCTGATGATCCACTTTCACTTGGTGAAGTTGGCCGAGTTGGGGTAGCAATTGATTCTCTTGCTGATATTGAAATCTTAATGGATGGAATTCCATTAGAGAAAATCAGCCAGGTTAGAACAACTGCAAACTCAATTGGTTATATCTGGGCCGCAATGTTTATTGCTCTTGCAGAGCAACGTGGAGTTGATCCAAATAAATTTGGAATGTTTATTCAAAACGATGTATTAAAAGAGTATGTAGCACGCGGAACTCAGATATTTCCAGCAGAAGCCGGCTTAAAACTTTCAGTAGATGTTATTGAACATATTGCGACCAAAATTCCTAAGTGGGTTTCACTGGCAATGTCTGGTTATCACATCCGCGAAGCTGGTTCTACAGCCGTTCAAGAAGTTGCATTCACATTTGCCAATGCTCGCGAATACCTTGACCAAGCTATCGAACGCGGCGTATCTGTTGATTTTGTAGCACCAACGCTATTTACCTTCCTATCTTCAAATATAGATTTCTTGCCAGAAATTGCAAAATTCCGTGCAGCCCGTCGAGTTTGGGCACGATTAATGCGCGAAAAATACAGCGCGAAAGATCCGGCTTCTGAAAAACTACGAATCTTTGCATTCACTGCCGGCTCTTCACTAACTGCTCAGCAATCAATGAATAACGTTGTTCGTACTTCAATTGAGATGATGGCAGCGGCGCTAGGTGGCATTCAAACCATGCACGTTTCTGCATTTGATGAAGCACTCGGCGTTCCAACCGAAGAAGCAGCAACACTTGCCCTTCGCACTCAACAAGTTGTTGCCTTTGAAACTGGTGTTCTAGATACCCCAGACCCACTTGCCGGAAGTTTTGAATTAGAACGAATGACAGATGCTCTTGAGAAAGAGATTTGGGATTTACTATCTGAAATCGAAAAGCGCGGGGGTGCGCTTGAGTGTGTAAATAACGGCTATTTTGTTAATGAAATATCTGAAAATTCTTATAAGTTAACAATGGCAATCGAATCTGGTGCTAAGAAAGTTGTTGGCGTAAATGCATTTCAATCAGAATCTGCGCCATTTAAACCATTTGAAATTAATCCCAAGAGCGAATCCGAACAAGTTGCTGCGGTTAAGGCAGTGCGCGCAAAACGTGATAATCAAGCAGTTACCACAGCGCTTGCTAACTTATTAAATGCAGCAAAGGCCGGGGATAACGTAGTACCAACTACTATCGAAGCAATAAAGGCGTATGCGACTGTAGGCGAAATTGTTAACGAGTTACGTAAAGTTTATGGAAAATGGCAACCTACAAAGATTTTCTAACTCTTTAATCTAAAGCGTTGCAGTTTTCCGGTAGTAGTTTTAGGTAGCGAATCCACGAAGTGAATTGATCTTGGATATTTATAAGGTGCAATCTGGCTTTTCACATGGTCTTGTAGCTCTTTAACCATCGCATCTGAACCAAGAAATTCAGGACGTAGCACAACATATGCAGTAACAATCATTCCGCGTTCTTCATCAGGAAGCCCTACAACAGCTACTTCTGCTACACCTTTATGCATAAGTAGGGCGTTTTCAACTTCTGGGGCGGCGATGTTGTAACCACTAGAAATAATCATGTCATCGGCTCGAGATTCGTATTTGAAATAACCCTCTGCAGTTCTAGTGTAAATATCTCCAGTTATGTTCCAGCCATTTACCGCGTAATCGCTCTGTCTTGGATCATTTAAATAGCGGCACCCAGTTGGGCCTTTAACAGCAAGAAATCCATGTTCGCCATCTTTAACTTCATTGAAATCTTGGTCAACAACCATTGCAAGATATCCAGGAACTGGTTTCCCAGTTAGTCCAGGAATAATTTCGTGGTCACTAGCTGAAATAAAGATATGAAGTAATTCGGTTGCACCAATTCCATCAATTAATTTATTTCCAGTCGCCTCAAACCAAGCACGCCAGGTTGCAAGAGGAAGGTGCTCGCCTGCAGATATACATCTACGAAGAGATGAGATGTCTTTGCCAGCAAGTAGTGGCAACATCGCACGATATGCAGTCGGGGCTGTAAATAAGCAAGTGATCTTAAATTCACTAATTGTTTCTAAAAGAATTGGAGGTGCAGCGTTCTCAAGTAGAACTGTCGTGGCGCCTACTCTGAATGGAAATACAACTAGGCCACCAAGTCCAAATGTAAAAGCAATTGGTGGACTTCCCGCAAAGACATCATCCTTGTTAGGTTTAACAATATTCTTTGAGAAAGTATCTGCAATTGCCAAGATATCTCGATGAAAATGCATGGTTGCCTTTGGGACTCCAGTAGAACCAGAGGTAAACGCAAGAAGACTCACATCATCAGATGCGGTGTCACAAACTTCAAAAACCGGGCTCTGCGAATCAATCTTCTTAGCGAAATCACTTTCGCCACCATAAACATAGCTTCTGCCTTTGAAGTTACTTATTAAATTCCACTCCTCGGTAAATCGATGATCTACCAAAGCGAATTGAATTTGGCCGATATCAATAATTTTTTCGAGCTCTGCTGCCCGTTGTAACGGAATAGTTGTAACGGCGATTGCGCCAATTCGCAGAATTGCCAGCCAAATAGCCGCAGCCATTGCATTGTTTGGGCCTCGGATGGCAATGCGATTTCCAGCCACAACACCTTCAGACTTTAAGAAGTTTGAAATTTTGTTTACTAATTCAAGAAGCTGGCCATAACTATAAGTTCCATCTGCAGCTATAACTGCAACTTTATTCGCCCCAACTATTTCAATAGTCCGTTCTAAAAGCTCATAACTGGCATTTAACCGCTCGGGATATCTTGCAGTTGAATGGTCAAGAATTAACTCTGGCCAGAGCGATGGATCAGGAAGATTATCTTTCGCAAAGGTATCT
>WLJZ01000095.1 GCA_009701525.1 Actinomycetota bacterium | reverse complement strand
GGTCGCACATTGCGCCGCGTTTCACGTCGCGCGACTGCAAGCCCAGCTACTGGTTCACATCACTTGCATGAAGAAGAGCAGAAAGCACTTCTCATGGAAGCATTTACTCGCTAACGCTTCTTAATTTTTAGCGCTGCGGTGATATCTAAAAAGTAGAAGTCCAACAATTTCTTTATCGCTAACTTCGCCCCAGTTTCTAGAATCGGTTGATCCTGATTTGTTATCGCCTTCTACCCAATAAGTTATTGCTCCACTTTTCTTGCTGGATTCATTAATCCGAAGCACGCGCTTAACAATTAAAAGCTCCGGGCTCTTTACAATTAAAACAACTTTGCCGATAAGGCCGCTACCCCGCCGTTGCCCGGGGCCGGTATAGAAAAGTAGCCAGTCGCCCTCGTTAAAGCTTGGCGCCATTGAGTTTCCGCGCAGTTCGATCCGCTTAAGTATTTTCGCAACATAACTCGCGGGTGGCTTCATAGTCGTAGTAGTGTCGCACCATAAATGCGGGAAATCCAGAATTCATATAGAAAAGGAAACCAGAAATGGCGAAATTTAATTTCAAGAATATCTTTGCTCCAAAAGAGATTGCACATGCACACTGCGATTTACCTTGTGGCGTTTACGATCCAGCCCAAGCAAAGATTGAAGCACTTTCAATCAAGGCAACAATGGAGAAGTACGCTGCTTCATCAGATGCTGATTTCAAATCTCGCGCTGTAGCAATCAAGGAAGAGCGTTCAGAAATGGTCAAGCACCACCTCTGGGTTCTCTGGACCGATTACTTCAAGCCAAATCATTTCGAGGCCTATCCTCAACTTCATGTTCTATTCAACGAAGCAACAAAGCTTGCCGGCGCTGGTGGAACTAAGGGATCTAATGATGTTGCTGTTGCCGATAAATTGCTGGCAAAGATTGATGAAATTGCCGAAATTTTCTGGGCAACTAAGAAGTAATTTAAAAGTAATTAGCGAAAATTAAGTCGGGCTCACCTTCGGGTGGGTCCGATTTTTTATCTAGAGATGGACTCAGCTGCGATTCGAGCAGCGAAGGAGACCCGATCGACAATCTTTCGATCAACAGTTCCAGTTGCAATTAGTTTTTCACCTTGATGAACTTCAATCTCGAATTTACAGATTGCGCTCTCAATTTCCACACATCTGGCGTGCGCTCGAATTTCAATTCCGACACCTACAGATCCGTGTGGTGAGATTTCAAAGTGTGATGTCACTGAAGTTTCACCAGATTCCAAATGTTCGGCGAGAGCTGCGGTGCAAGCTCCTTCAAAAATATTTAGCAGTGTTGGTGTCGCCAGAATCGGCAAATCATTTAGAGCCTGAGCAACCGAAGTATCGGCAGGACGCACTGTTAAGGAGGCCATACCAACGGCTCCTAGAACTGCATCTGGATTCATAGCCGCTAACTTAGTGGGAAATCTCGTCTTATCTCGTGAGTCGTTTCAATTTCAATCAGCGTTTCGCCGTTAATGGTGGTTTCGGTTCGACGATATTCGGTAATTATTTGAGTAGGACTAAACATTTGCGAGGCGAGAAGTGCGGTCTGTTTTGCAATTCGCTCGTGCAGCTCATCAGGGGCTGGCTCGCAACACTCATTGGAAAGTAAATTCTTCATGCGATTTAGAACTGCACGTTCATGTTCCATCTCGCGCAGACATGGTGGACATTGCGCAAGGTGCGATTCGAAAGTTTGTACCTCATTCTGGTCTTCAATCTCATTATCGATGAAGAGAACTAAGGCATGTAAGACTTGATTACATTCCATCAGAGCCGCCATATCCGCGATCTTTTGCATAATCAGCTAATAAAGTTCGAAGTAATTTACGACCACGATGTAGTCGTGACATCACGGTTCCGGCAGGAATTCCAAGAATGTCGGCAATCTCTTTATAGGAATAACCCTCGACATCAGCATAAAAAACTGCGAGGCGAAACTCTTCTGGAATTTCATGAAGCGCACGTTTTACATCGCCATCTGGCAGATTTTCTAGAACTTCATCTTCAGCAGATTTTCCTTGATCGCTGGTATGACTTGCTGATGCCGCTAACTGCCAATCTTCAACCTCACCATCAGAGATAAGTGGGCGTCGTTGATCTTTGCGGTATGTATTTATAAAAGTTGTAGTGAGAATTCGATAGAGCCAAGCTTTTAGATTTGTTCCCGGTTCGAATTGATGAAAAGAGGTAAAGGCTTTGGCATAAGTATCTTGAACTAAATCTTGGGCATCATGTGGATTCTTTGTGTAGCGCATGGCAGCTGCAAATAACTGATTTGTATATTGCATAGCATCGCGTTCAAAGCGCGCAGTGCGATCGACAATATTCTCCGTAGCCAGAGCACCGGCCGGAGTTCTAACCTCTATCTCGGAAGACATCGGTAGTAAGGCTACTGCCAAGGAATCACTCAACTTTCTTATTTCTAACTTTTTTGCCGCCGTCGAATTGGAACAAATCCGGGCTCCGCTTTATTCCCGTAGGGAAAGGGTTGGAACAGGTCTTAGAACAGGTCTTAGAACAGGTCTTAGAAAAGGGTGCCTGGTTCGCTCACATCTATCTCTGTTATTAAATCTGGGCCATTATTTCTTGTCGCATTAACTTTTGTTGAAACCGGGTGAGCCACTAGGCCCGCAGCTGGATGTTCTAAATTCATAAGTGAGCGAATCTCTTCAACTTCATTTAGCTTTGGATCTAGCCAGGTATCCCAACGATCGGATGGTAAGAAAGTCGGCATTCGATGGTGAATTGTTGCTAAGAAATCCACAGCAGGTCTGGTAATAATCGCTGCACTTTCAATAACGCTTCCGTCTTGATCTATCCAGCGATCATAAATTCCAGCAAAAGCTAGAGAGCTATTCTCACTTTCAGAATGAATATAGAACGGCTGTTTACTCTCATATTTTCCAAGTTCGGTTGCCCATTCGTAATAACCAGTTGCGGGAATTAAACATCTTCTAGATTTAAATGCACTACGAAATGTTGGCTTCTCGTGAACGGTTTCAGTTCTGGCATTTATTGCTTGCGATTGTGAACGGATTGCTTCCGTACGATCTTTTGACCACGGTGCAATTAGCCCCCAAGAAGCTGATGTTAATTCCCGACCACTCTTAATCAAGTAAATATCTCGAGTAGGTGCGATGTTCCAATCTGCTGGAAGCGCTCTAGAAATTGAATTTGTCGTAATCTCAAATTCTTCAATTAATTCGCCAGCGGATTTAACCAGGGCATATCTACCGCACATAAAGACCGCACATAACGGCAAGAATACCTGCTGAGGTAGGCTTGCGCAGTGAGCGAAAAAACTGATGATCTTTGGAACGCGCCCTTCCGTGGTGCCACACCAATTTCAGCAGCCATAACAATTCCGGGTTCAAAGTCTGCAACTAATCGCGCGCTAATTCTCGCCGCTCTTGCATCAACACCATCTCTACTTCGCAAACCGCTTCACTCTCGCGATTCTGCGTTGATGATTGCCGGCTTAAAAGCGATTGGTTGTGGAATTACGCAGGAACCAAATGGCGATTTAAAAGTAATCCCCTCAAAATTTTATGGACCAGCAAGCGTTGATGTGGGAAATGCTGGAACTGTAATGCGATTCTTGCCACCGGTTGCCGCTCTTGCTACTGGACTAATTCACTTCGATGGTGATGCCAGATCCTATGAGCGCCCAGTTGGGCCAGTAATTTCCGCACTTGAAGCTCTTGGCGTAACAATCGAACACGGAAATCGCTTCGCACTTCCATTGACAATTAACGCAAGCGGATCAATAACAGGTGGCGTTCTAGAAATTGATGCCTCGGCTTCTAGCCAATTTATCTCGGCGCTATTAATGATTGGGCCAGCAACCAAAGAGGGCATCACAATTAAAGATATTGGTAATTCACTTCCATCTATGCCACATATCGAAATGACAATTGAGATGCTCCGGGTATTTGGTGCAACCGTAGAAGTAAGTATTTCTGATTTAGGAAAACACCAATGGCGAGTTCTGCCTGGTGAGCTAAAGGGACAAGAACTTACAATCGAAGCTGACTTATCAAATGCTGCACCATTTATGGCCGCTGCAATGATTTCTGGTGGCGAAGTATTAATTTCGAATTGGCCTAAGAAAACTTCACAACCTGGCGATCAACTTCGAAGCATCTTTGCAAAAATGGGGGCAAAAATTGAGTTTGTTGGCGATGATTTAAAAATTAGTGGAACCGGAGTTATTAACGGGATAGATATCGATTTACATGATGTTGGCGAGCTAACGCCATCAATTGCGGCTGTAGCTGCGCTAGCAAAATCACCATCATCACTACGTGGAATTGGGCACTTAAGATTGCATGAGACTGACCGATTAGCAGCGCTGGCAACTGAGTTAAATGCACTTGGTGGCGATGTTGATGAAGAAGAGAGCGCCCTTCATAT
>WLJZ01000094.1 GCA_009701525.1 Actinomycetota bacterium | reverse complement strand
ATGCCTACAAGCTCGGTGGCGACTT
Source organism: Actinomycetota bacterium (assembly GCA_009701525.1). GTDB lineage: Bacteria > Actinomycetota > Actinomycetes > Nanopelagicales > Nanopelagicaceae > AAA044-D11. The sequence continues at coordinate 4,412 of WLJZ01000094.1, read as the reverse complement.
CACAAATATAAATGTATTACTAAGTGCCAATGGCCCCCAAGATTTAATTGATCAATTAACAACTCTAGATAAAATTGGTAACACGAATACTGTCGCGCTTAAGCGTTTTAAAGTTGCTGAAGCGGCAGCCAAGGTTGCAAAGCTTGAAGCAGACAGAACTAAAGCTGCGCAAGAAACTGCAACCGCAAAAGTGGCAGCTGCCAAGAAAGTAGCAGATGATGCAAAAGCGGCACAACAGAAAGAAGTTAACAAGCTTCGTGCAGTTCAAAATAAACTTGCTGCCGAACTTGCTAAGGCGAAGAATTTCCGAGTTACGTTAGAACAGCAAAGACAACTTGCACTTCTAGAAGAATCAAATGCGGTTACTGCTACTAAAACTCCAAATCAATTTAAAGTCTGGCCAAATAAGGGATTTACAGGTCGATCAACTATTCGTTCAACTGAAGCAATTAGAATTAAAGCTGTTGCATTTGCTAAGAAACAAGTACTTGCAAGAAAGCCATATATCTGGGGTGCACAAGGGCCAAATGCATTCGACTGTTCCGGTTTGGTTTATGCCGCTTATAAAGATGCGGGACTTGGCTATCCAGCTTGGGGCAGATTAAATGCCGCGCTCTATTTTGTTGCTACAAAGCGTGTGCCATTTAGTGAATTGGTTCCAGGAGATCTACTTTTTTATTCTTACGATGGATCGGTACAAAATATTCACCACATCACCATTTATGCTGGTAACGGCATGATGTGGGAAGCAAATTCCCGAAAAGTTGGGCTCATTTACTCAAATATGTACAGCATCAAGGGTCTGATGCCATCTGGCGGTCGAGTCTAAAAGTTTTATAGAGTGCGCCATATGAGCATCACAACTCCGGCACTCTTAGAACTGCGAAAAGCGGTTCGAGTTTGGTTTGAAAAACTAGAGCCAAATAGCAGAGTTTGCGTTGGGGTTTCAGGCGGCGCAGATTCGTTGGCTCTGGCTGCTGCATCAAAATTAGAATCCAATAACTTTGCAATTGATTTAATTGCGGTTGTTGTTGACCATGGACTCCAAGAAAATTCTGCAGAGATTGCTAATTTTGCGAAAGAACAATTAGTTAAACTGGGATACAAAGATATCTTCATCGGGAAAGCTAATGTACAAATTACTGATGGCTTAGAAGCATCTGCGCGTAGAGCACGTTTTAAAGTTTTTCAGCAGGCGACTGAAACTTTTGGCGCTAACACATTCTTGCTCGCCCACACAAAAAATGATCAGGCCGAGGGCGTGCTTTTAGGTCTTGCTAGAGGGTCTGGCACAAAATCTCTTTCAGGCATGCAAGAAGTATCCGGAATTTTTATTAGGCCGTTACTTGGAATCAATAGAGTTACAACTGAAGCGGCTTGTCTTGAATCCAAAATAGATTTTTGGGTTGATCCGCATAATTCAAATGAAGATTTCACAAGGGTTAGAGTCCGTGAAAACATTCTCCCCTTATTGGAAAGTGAAATTGGTCCAGGAATTACGGATGCACTTGCAAGATCAGCGAAGATTCTTAGAGAAGATGCGACTGCGCTAGATGAGTGGGCTGAGCGAATTTTTGCGCAGCTAGATCCATCAAATATTGAGATCTCAGTATTGGCCGACCTTCCTATCGCAATTAGAAGTCGCCTCTTTCGGAAGGCGATTTATGCGCTTGGCGCTCCTGCGGGAAGCATTTCGGCAGCCCATATTGAGCCTGTTGAGGCTTTTGTGAGCGATTGGCGTGGTCAGGGCCACACAGCTCTCCCTGGCGGTGTGAAGGTTTCACGAATTTCGGGCAGACTTTCGCTCTCACGCACCGACCCAATTCAGCCTTAAAAGTAGAAAGAGAATCGCCTCGTGGATCTAGCAACAACCGGCACTGATATCGAACGCGTAATTGTTACAGAAGAACAAATTCGTACGCGTTTAAAAGAATTAGCGGTACAAGTTGAGAAAGATTATGAAGGAAGAGACCTACTTTTAATTGGAGTACTTAAAGGCGCCGTAATGACAATGGCAGATTTTGCAAGAGCGCTGCAACGTCATATCGAAATGGATTGGATGGCTGTTTCATCTTATGGGTCCGGTACTAAATCAAGTGGCGTAGTTAGAATTCTAAAAGATTTAGACCGTGACATAACAGGTCGTGAAGTTGTAATTATTGAAGATATCGTTGACACAGGTTTAACACTTGGTTGGCTGAAAGCAAATCTAGAATCTCGTGGCGCAAAGAGCGTTGAAATTCTCACAATGTTGCGTAAGCCTGAAGCAGCAAAGGTTGAAGTTGATGTTAAGTATGTTGGCTTTGATATCCCAACTGAATTCGTAGTTGGCTACGGCCTAGATTTCGACGAGAAATATCGGAACCTTGATTTCATTGGCGTTCTAGCAAAGCATATGTATTCATGAGTGAGAAAAAATCTAAGAATAAACCGACTCCTGCTGAGAAGAAGAAATTAACTTTTTCTAAGGCAAGATTCCGCAAGGTTTTACGTGGCCCATTATTTTGGATCGTTCTTGCCCTTGTGCTTGTAAGTTTCTTCGGTCGAATCTCTTCAAGCGGTGACAAATTCACTAAGGTTGAAACTTCCACGATTCTTGCAGCGATTTCTGCAAATAAAGTCGACTCAGCTTTGGTTATTGATCGAGAACAGAAAATTGAAGTAATCCTTAAGCCCGGAAATTTTGTTAAGGGTTCAAAGAAGATCTATGCCTCATTTGTAAGCGGTGAAGAGCCACAAATAATTGAACTCCTAACAAGCAATCCACCACCTAAGAAGTGGGATGTAAAGGTTCCAACACAATCATTCTTGATGTCACTCTTCTTGAGTTTTGCTCCGTTATTACTAATCGGCTTCTTGCTATTGCTATTTATGGGAAATGCACAGGGTGGAAATCGAGTCTTCTCATTTGGTAAATCAAAGGCAAAACTACAAACAAAAGAGATGCCCAAGAACACCTTCGCCGATGTTGCTGGCGCAGATGAAGCAGTTGCAGAATTAACTGAAATAAAAGATTTCTTAGCAGCGCCACAAAAATATCAAGATATCGGTGCAAAAATTCCTAAAGGCGTCCTTCTATATGGCCCTCCAGGAACAGGAAAAACTCTGCTTGCTCGCGCTGTTGCCGGTGAAGCAAATGTTCCGTTCTATTCAATTTCAGGTTCAGAATTTGTTGAAATGTTTGTTGGTGTTGGTGCATCAAGAGTTCGTGATCTCTTTGCTCAAGCAAAAGCCAACGCACCAGCAATTATTTTCGTAGATGAAATTGATGCTGTAGGTAGACAACGTGGAGCCGGGCTTGGTGGCGGCCATGATGAGCGCGAACAAACTTTGAACCAATTACTTGTTGAGATGGATGGCTTTGAAGCAAACGGCCAGGTAATTTTAATTGCAGCAACTAACCGACCAGATGTCTTAGACCCAGCTCTATTGCGTCCAGGAAGATTTGATCGTCAAATTCCAGTAGATCGTCCTGACTTAAAGGGGCGTACTGCAATTCTTACAGTGCATGCAAAGAACAAGCCAGTCGCTAAATCTGTGAACTTAGAAGATTTCGCAAAGCGCACTCCAGGCTTTACTGGAGCCGATCTTGCAAATGTACTAAATGAAGCAGCGCTTTTAACGGCACGCGAAAATTCTAAGGTGATAACAAATGCTGCTCTTGATGAAGCAATTGATCGAGTAATGGCAGGACCACAACGCAAGACCAGACTTATGACTGAAGAAGAGCGACGAATTACTGCGTATCACGAAGGTGGACATGCACTTGTTGCACATGCTCTTCCGCACACTGATCCTGTTCATAAAATTACAATCATGCCGCGTGGCCGCGCTCTTGGTTACACAATGATTTTGCCTGACGAAGATCGTTATGCGACAACTCGAAATCAGATGCTAGATCAACTTGCATATTCACTTGGTGGCCGCGCAGCCGAGGAACTTATCTTCCATGATCCAACTACAGGCGCTTCAAACGATATTGAAAAAGCCACAAACCTTGCTCGCGCAATGGTTACGCAATACGGAATGACAGAGCGAATCGGCGCTATCAAACTTGGCGTCAGTGAAGGCGAACCTTTCCTTGGTCGCAACTATGGACATCAGCGCGATTATTCAGAAGAAGTTGCTGGAATTGTCGATCATGAAATACGCGCACTCATTGAAAATGCACATCAAGAGGCTTATGAAATCTTGGTTGCCAATCGAGACATCCTTGATGACTTAGTTGAAGTTCTGCTTGAGAAAGAGACGCTGCTTAAAGATGAAATCGAACTAATCTTCAAAAAAGTGCGCTTGGTTTCAAGACGACCAGCTTGGACAGGTTCAGATTTACGTAAACCAAGTAGCCAACCTCCAGTAGCGCTTTCACCTGCAAAGCCACAGCCTCCTGTTGTTGACGAAGAGAAAGTTGT
>WLJZ01000093.1 GCA_009701525.1 Actinomycetota bacterium | reverse complement strand
GATGTCATTAACACCAAGCCCAGCAGATAAGTTCACGTTCGGACTTTGGACGGTTGGTTGGCAAGCACGCGATCCATTCGGTGATGCAACTCGGGCTGCGTTAGATCCAGTTCGCAGTGTTACTGAATTGGCCGAACGAGGTGCCTATGGTGTGACATTTCATGATGATGATTTAATTCCATTTGGTTCAAATGATTCAGATCGCAACGCTCATATCGCGCGATTCAAAAAAGCGCTAGCAGATACTGGAATGAAAGTTCCGATGGCGACTACAAATCTTTTCACTCATCCAATTTTCAAGGATGGTGCCCTTACCGCAAATGAACGCGATATTCGCCGCTTTGCGATTTCAAAAGTTATGCGAAACATCGATTTAGCTGCAGAGCTTGGCGCCGAAATTTATGTTTGTTGGGGTGGTCGCGAAGGCGCCGAATCTGATGCCGCGAAAGATGCATATGTAGCGCTCGAAAGATATCGCGAAGGATTTAACATTCTTGGGCAATATGTAATCGATAAGGGTTACAACATTAAATTCGCAATAGAACCAAAGCCAAACGAACCTCGTGGTGATATTTTCTTGCCAACAATTGGCCACGCACTTGCATTTATTAATTCCCTTGAGCATCCAGAATTAGTTGGTGTAAATCCAGAAGTTGGTCACGAGCAAATGGCTAACCTCAACTTTGTTCACGGAATCGCCCAAGCGCTCTTCCACAAGAAGTTATTCCACATCGATCTAAATGGTCAGCATGGTCCAAAGTTCGATCAAGATCTTGTCTTCGGCCATGGCGATCTAAAGTCAGCCTTCTTCTTGGTTGATCTACTCGAAACTTACAAATATGCCGGGCCAAAGCACTTTGATTACAAGCCAGGTCGCACCGAAGATGACCGCGGAGTCTGGGTTTCAGCTACATCAAATATGCGAACCTACCTCGCACTCAAAGAACGCGCATTGGCATTTCGTGCAGATCCAAGAGTTAAAGCTGCGATGGAAGATTCTCGAATCAACGAACTTGCACTTCCAACTCTTGCAAAAGGCGAAAGTTGGAAAGACCTCACATCCGTTAGCGTTGATGTTGATGGTTTGGCTGCTCGTGGATATCAATACGAGACAATCGACCAATTAGCTATCGAACACTTGATGGGCCTGTAAACTCTCCTAGATGAGCGCGCAAAGTAATCTGAGTATTCAGGATGAAATTAGCGCGGCAATTCTCGAAGTCTTGGCGGCTGCAAAAAGTAATTTGAATTGTGAAATACCAACTTCGCTTACTTTAGATCGTCCGAAAAATCGCGATCATGGTGATTACGCAACTTCTGTGGCCCTTGCCTTGGCTAAGCCTTCAGGACTCGCTCCGCGGGTTATTGCCGAAATTATTGCAGAAGGTCTAAAAGCTAGATCAGATATCGCTGCAGTAGAAATTGCTGGTGCTGGCTTCGTCAATATTACTTTGGCTAAAGGTAGCCAAGGTGGCGTGATTTCAAATATTTTAACTAGTGGCAAAAAGTTTGGTAATGGAAATAAGTTAACTGGCATAAAAATAAACTTGGAATTTATTAGCGCAAATCCAACCGGACCTTTGCATTTAGGACATACAAGATGGGCCGCAGTTGGCGATGCACTGGGCCGAGTGTTAACTGCTGCTGGTGCTGATGTAACTCGGGAATTTTATATAAATGATCGTGGCGTTCAGATGGATAAATTTGGGGCTTCACTTCAAGCCGCTGCACTTGGTCAGGCTCGTCCAGAAGATGGATATCACGGTGCTTACATTGAAGATTTAGCAAAAGAAATTGTCAGTGCCAATCCAGATATTTTAAAGTTAGCCGGCGAAGAACAAACTTTTGCCTTCCGGGATCTGGGATATCGGCTGCAATTAGCCCAGCAACAAAGTGTTTTGGATGCCTTCGGAACTCATTTCGATGTCTGGTTCTCTGAAAAAAGTTTATACGACAACAATTTCTTTGCGCATTGCCAAGAGGTATTGAAATCTAAAGGACATGTCTTTCAACTAGATGGCGCAACCTGGCTTAGGACAACTGATTTTGGTGATGACAAAGATCGCGTAATGGTTAAATCAGATGGTTCGATGGCTTATTTCGCATCTGATTCTGCCTATTACATCTCAAAACGTGAACGCGGATATGAAATTTGTATTTATATGTTGGGCGCCGACCACCACGGTTATACCGGCCGTCTAAAAGCACTTGCTGCATGTAACGGTGATGATCCGGAACATAATGTGCATGTACTTATTGGTCAGATGGTAAAAATTATGGAGGGCGGGGAAGAGGTTAAACTCTCTAAGCGCGCCGGAACAATTATTACTTTAGAAGAGTTAGTTGAAAAAGTTGGCGTCGATGCGGCTAGATATACCTTGATTCGCTATCCAGTAGATACCCCAATGGTTATGGATGTAGATGTTTTGCGCAGTCGCACAAATGAGAATCCGGTTTATTACGTGCAATATGCACATGCCAGAATTTGTGCCGTCCTTAGAAATGCTACGGATATTGGAATTAAGTACGGTGCAGATTTGATTCATCCAGAGCTATTGGTTCACGAGCGAGAGCGGGAATTGATCGGCGCACTTGGTGAATTTCCACGTGTAGTTGCTGGCGCAGCTGAACTTCGTGAACCACATAGAGTTGCAAGATATGTAGAAGAGTTGGCTGGGGTTTATCACCGCTTCTATGCAGATTGCCGAGTGCTTCCTTTGGGAGATGAAACTCCAAGCGAGCTCCATAGCGCCCGCGCTACTTTATGTTCTGCAACTGCTCAAGTTATTGCCAATGGCCTTGATCTACTAGGTGTTAGCGCACCAGAAAAGATGTAAGTGATGAATTTTATTCCTGAAGTCTTCTCAATAAAGAGCGAAATGGTTGCTGGTGAATTAGTTATTGGTGGCTGTAAATCAAGCTCACTTGCCCGTGAATTTGGAACTCCGCTTTTTGTTATTGATGAAGCGGACTTTAAATTCCGACTTAACAGTTGGAAAAATGCGCTGGCTAATAACTTTGGTTCCAGTGCAGGACAGGTTTATTACGCATCAAAGTCATTCATTTCAGTAGAAGTGGCTAAGTGGATTGCAGAATCTGGAATCGGAATTGATGTTTGCACAGGTGGCGAACTTGCTGTTGCACTTGCGGCTAATTTTCCGGTTGATCGAATTGAAGTTCATGGGAATAACAAATCAGAAGCTGAAATTTCAAAGGCGATAAGTGTTGGGGTCTCTAAAATAGTTATTGATTCAACTTTCGAAATCGAACGTGTTAATCGACTTGCTGCAGCCGCCGGAAAAGTTCAAAAGGTACTGCTTCGAATTACGCCAGGAGTTGATGCTCATACTTTGGAGGCAATTTCTACGGCACATGAAGATGTGAAATTTGGCTTCTCAATCGCAAGTGGTGCTGCTTGGAAGGCGATTGCTGCGGTTGAAGCTGCGCCGAATCTCGCCCTCGAAGGTCTGCATTGCCATATCGGTTCGCAGATATTTGAAAGTGATGGATTCATTCTTGCTACTACTCGTTTAATTGAATTAGCTGCAAAATTCCATAAGGAATTTAAGCGAGAACTAGCTGAATTAGATCTTGGCGGCGGTTATGGAATTGCCTATATAGCAGGAGATAAGACTTTTGATCCAAATCAAGTTATGTCAGATCTTGCTGGCTTAGTTACTAAAGAGTGCGAACGCCAAGGATTAAAAATTCCTAAGGTTTCAATTGAACCAGGCCGTGCAATTGCTGGACCAACGACTACAACACTTTATGAAGTTGGAACCATTAAAGATGTAGAACTAGATGGTGGAAAAAGGCGGAGATACATCGCTGTTGATGGGGGCATGAGTGACAACATTCGCCCTGGACTTTATGGCGCAAAATACTGCGCAATTTTGGCAAATAGAACTTCAAAGGCCAATGCAATTGATTCCCGACTTGTTGGAAAACATTGCGAAACCGGCGACATAATTATCCGAGAAATAGATCTGCCAGAAGATATTGGGCCAGGAGATATTTTGGCCGTCCCTGCGACTGGTGCATATGGCCGAAGCATGGCTAGTAATTACAACCACATGATGAAACCAGCGGTGATAGCCGTATCAAATGGCAGCGCTCGGGTAATTTTGCGCAGGGAGACCGAGGCGGATTTATTGGCTTTAGATGTTGTAGAGGCACCTAAACCCATTAAATAGCGTTCGGCTTATGGAAAAAATAGGGGAGAATAGCCCAATGAATTCGCTAAAAACTCTTCGCGTCGGCATGCTCGGCTGCGGTGTTGTTGGAAGCGAAGTCGCGCGCCTAATTGTTGCTAACAAATCTGATCTTGCAGCTCGTTCTGGCGCCCAATTAGATTTAGTAAAAATTGGTGTAAGAAATCTAAGTCGTGCAAACGTTGATAAAGCGTTATTAACCACAGATTTAGAATCTATCGTCAGTGATCCAACTATTGATTTGGTTATCG
>WLJZ01000092.1 GCA_009701525.1 Actinomycetota bacterium | reverse complement strand
CCGATTTGATAATTCCGCGTCTAAATAAGATGTGCTTTTCAACTGCGATAAGCAATTCCAGATTATCAATCCAACTTGTGATCCAAGGGATAAAAGTATTTAAGCGTCTTTTGAATTCGGTTCTATCTCCAGCGATTAGAGCTGCTTCGCTCCATTTGTATAAATCAGTTACACCACAACCAGGTTGAATTCCCTTTGCGCCAGCGGTATCTCCAGAGTCCCAGAAAATTCCGCCCCAGCCAATCAAAGTTTGAACTTTGCCTTTTGTAATCTCAGCAACTCGTTTGATGGAATCAGCAGGTGGATTTGATTCGCATTTAACAATTTTTAGGTTAGGAAATTCATCGGCCAAAGTCAGTAGTTCAGCAACATCTGCCATGCCACCGCCTTGTGGCAAGTGTTGGATAACTACTGGAATTTTTACTGCTGACAAAATTTGTGCAAGATGGAAGCGAATTTGTTCCGCACTTGGATTAAAGAATGAAGGTGGCAAAATATTAATTAAATCTGCGCCCATGGCCTCGTAATCTAAGGCGCGCTTAACGGCCAGCTCTGATGCATGGTCTGCGACAGATGCGATTACTTTTAAGCCACTTCCCTTGCGCGTTTCAAGCAAAATTTCTAATAACTTATATCTCTCAGGATCACTTAATTTTATATTTTCACTCGCAACGCCAAAGAAGAGAACTGATTTAGAATCAGTGGAAATAATCCATTTAACAAGGTTTTCAAAACTCTCATAATCAACTTCGCCAGAGTCGGTAAATGGAACGCTAAGGACCGGACAGACTCCAGAGATTAAATCTGACATTAGTAGGTAGCCCGGCCACCTGAAACATCGAAGGTGAAACCAGTTGTAAATGAGCAAGCTTTAGATGCAGCAAATGCAATTATTTCGGCAACTTCATTTGGCTCGCCTAAACGGCCTACTGGAATTTTTGAAACCATATATGCCTGAACATCTGGTGCAACTGTTTCATTAATAGGTGTGCGAATTACCGCGGGAGCAACTGCGTTAATTGTGATTCCAAATGTTGCACACTCTTTAGCAACGCCTTTTACAAAGCCGATGACGCCAGCTTTTGAAGAGTTGTATGCAGACATACCTGGATTTCCTTCTTTGCCTGCGATAGAGGCAAGGTGAACAATGCGGCCATATTTATTTGCCTTCATCGATGGCATTAACTCTTGAGTCAACCAAACTGTTCCGAATAAGTTAATTTCAATTGTTTTTTGAAAAGCTGCCCATTCAACTTCTTCTACGGGCTTTCCTGTTGGGCCAGAGATTCCGGCAGAATTTGCGAGCGCATGAATCTGTCCATGCTCGGCGAGAATTTCGGCGATAACTTTCTTAACGCCGGCTTGTGAAGAGACATCCAAAGTTTTATAACTAGCCTTGCCACCAGCCGCAGTTATCTCAGCGACGGTAGTTTTTAGGCCGGCCTCATTTAGGTCAAGGCAAATAACCATTCCTTCGCGGGCAGCTATTAGTTCGGCAGCCGCCTTACCAATTCCGCTTGCGGCGCCGGTTACTAGAACTACTTGCCCCTGGAAACTTGTCAGGTTAGCTGCGGACATCGGATCTCCTAATCTTCATTACGAGATAGTAGTCGAAGGACTTCATCCTTTATAGTGCCCGTATGAGTTATGACATTAATCTTAAACTTTGGGACGAGCGCCCAAGTCATGTTGGTGAAGGTCCGGTAGCAATAGGGCCAAATAATTCGGAAGTTCTCTGGGTAGATATTTACGGGAAGTTAGTTCATCGCCGAAATCTTGAGACAGGTAAGACAAGTTCATATGGAATGCCAGAAGAAGTTTCTTTCGTTATCCCAGCAGTAGATGGTTCTGAAATTCTAGGAACTGCAAATGGTCCAGTGCGTCGGATGCCAGATGGATCAATCAAGAATTTACCAACTCGCCTTGAAGCAGATGGCACAGATGCAACATTTCAAAATCGTTGGAATGATGCAAAGGTCGCACCAGATGGCCACCTATTTTTAGGAAATATGCCTTATGACTGGGCAGCTCATCCAAATGGCTGCGGGCTATATCGCTTGGATAAAGATGGAAAGAAGTTAACTCGCGTTCTAGATGGTGTCTGGTTAAGTAACGGACTTGCTTGGTCGGCCGATGGTAAGACTATGTATTACATCGACACCATGGCTAAATCAATCGATACCTTTGATTACGCAGATGGTGAATTAACAAACCGCCAAGTTCGCTGGCGCATAACAGATGATTCGCAAGGTCTGCCAGATGGCATGTGTATTGATGCCGAAGATGGAATTTGGGTTGCGTTTTGGAATGGCTCATGTCTGCGTCGCTTTGATAAAGATTTCAACATAACTGATGTAATCCAGATGCCAGTTCCGATGGTTACAAGTTGCGCCTTCGTTGGCCCTAACTTTGAACAAATGGTTATTACATCTGCGCATGATGGCGTTGCTAACCCTGGCGCCGATTGGGGTAAGACCTATATATGTACTCCAAAAGTTCCTGGCGTTGCCCCAACACTTTTTCCTAATTAATTAACATCGATATAAAACAATAGAAGAGGATAGAAATGAGCGAATCAACTAACTGGCCATCGACTCGTGATGCCAACGGCCCTATGGCCAAATCAATATCTCTTCTTACAAAGCAGAAGCTTCAAAGTAGCGATGCCGATGGCCTTCCAGAGTCAGCAAAGCGCTTTGCTGATGGCTCACGTTGGAAGATTGAAATTCCATCTGTTGAAGGTCCCGCAGCATTCAAAGTTGTCTTGGAAGAAGCCAAAAAACATAAGTTGCCAGTAGCCAGAATTTCACAAGGCTCTGGAATCATGATGTTAACCGATGCTGAAATTAAAGAGATGGTTGCAATCGGTAAGAGTGAAAATATTGAAGTCTGTTTATTCGTTGGACCTCGCGCTTCATGGGATATCGGCAAGCAAGTTCTCTCTTCTGCCGGCGGGGTTGCAAATCCAACACTTCGCGGCGGGGATCAACTTCGCTACGCGGTTGAAGATGTTCTACATGGCGCCGATTTAGGTCTTCGCTCAGTTCTAGTTGGTGACATGGGGCTTCTAAGCGTTCTTGGTGAAGCCAAGCGCAACGGCGATCTACCAAGTGATTTCATTTTAAAAACTTCAGTAGCAATGCCTTGTAACAACCCAGCTACTGCCCAACTAATGGTTTCAATGGGCGCATCAACACTTAATCTCGCAACCGATCTCTCACTTCAACAAATTGCCGCAATTCGCGCGCAAGTAGATGTCCCAGTTGATGTTTATGTTGAAGGTCCAGATGATTTCGGTGGTCCAGTTCGACACTACGAAGTTCCCGATCTAGTTCGAGTTGCTGCGCCGATTTATCTAAAGTTCACAGTTCGAAACTCACCAGGACTTTATCCATCTGGAACTCATATTCAAGGTGTTGTTGAATCGACTGCTCGCGAACGTGTTCGCCGCGCGGCTATCGGACATTCAATGCTTACGCGTTATGGTTTCGAAAAATAATCGATGCCTAATCTTTTAATCTTTGGCTCTACCGGAACTCTCGGTGGCGCAATTTTGGAGAAATATCGCAGTGAAGGTTGGGACGTTACTTGCGCAGTTCGCAAGGTTGTAAACAGCTGTGATATCCAACTTCCACTTTCAACAGAGGCCATCGGTAGCTCTAAATTTGATGCGGTGGTATTTGCTCAAGGCGCAAATGTAAATGGCTCTGCCATGCAGACCGGAACTAAAGAGTTAACTGATCTATTTGAGGCGAATGTAACTGTTATCGCTGAAAGTGTTTCAACTCTTATGGGCGCAGATGCAATTAATGAAAGTGGCAAGGTTGTCATTCTTAGCTCGCTCTGGGAGCAGTTCACTCGCCAAGAGAAGTTCGCGTATTCAGTCACCAAAGCTGCAGTTGGTGGGCTGGTTCGATCATTAGCCGTAGATCTAGGTCGCCAGAAGAAAATCTTGGTTAACGGCATCTTGCCTGGAATTGTTAATAGCCCAATGGTTGCGCGCACGCTATCCCCAGAACAAGTTGCAAATGTTTTAGGTCAAACTCCGGGTGGCGAACTAGCTTCACCAGTTGATGTTGCCAACAGCGTTTATATGTTTGGCTCGAATTTGAATACCGGCATTTCGGGTCAGAGCATCTTTGTTGATCGCGGATTTTCAATCGCTCGCACAATTTAAGTAACTGCGATGGCGAAAGAACTTCTAAACGAGAGCACGGTCGTTGCTTATTTAACTAAGCGCGGAATCATCAGTGGTTTGGCCGAAGTTGAAGAGCTAACTGGTGGCGTATCGAATGTAGTTCTCGGTATTAAGTCTGGAGATAAAGATTTAGTCTTAAAGCAGGCACTTCCCCAATTAAAAGTTGCTGCTGTTTGGAAGGCCGATCAACGTCGCGCAATTGTCGAGGCAAATGGCATGAAACTTCTTCATTCAATTACCCCGGATAGCGTGCCAGATTTAATTG
>WLJZ01000091.1 GCA_009701525.1 Actinomycetota bacterium | reverse complement strand
TAACTCAAATTTGCTGGAACGTTTGACACATTTTCTCCATTTCAACTATTTCTTCGAACGAGTAAAAGCTACGGCTGTGTATTGCAAACCAGTGACCAAATATAGAGCGCATCCCCAGATTGCGAAAGCCCAACCACAAATATAAAAGACTGCTCCAACTCCACTTTCGCCCGAAAGCAGAAGAAAGGGAAAGGCGTAGAGAAGATTGAAGGTTGCGGCCTTGCCTAAGAAAGTTACTTCAAATACTCCGTTGCCTTTTCGGGTTTTGACCAGAAGCGCAACTGCCACCCATAGATCTCGCGCTATTAACAGCAACAGTAACCAGAACGGAACAATATCTTTTATGACCAAAGCTAGAGCGGTAGCCGCAATATATGCGCGGTCAATAGTTGGATCTAGCGCTGCACCTAATTTAGATTCTTGATTGAGAGCTCTAGCAACTTTGCCGTCAAAATAATCCGAGAGTGCACCAATGGTCAAAATAATGAATGCGAGCGAGAGGTTATCTAGCGACAGATACGCCCAGAGAAAAAGCGGAATACCTAAGGCTCGGATTGCGGTAATGCCGTTTGGAATAGTGAGAATCTCGCTGCGACTAGCCATAATTAATCGCGCTCTTTGACCTTAACGACAACTTCCACAGGTGTCCCGGGAAATCCAAACTCTTCGCGCAATCTACGTTCGATAAATCGGCGGTAAGCCGTCTCTACAAATTCGCTCGCAAAGACAACAAACTTAGGTGGACAAATCGCGGCTTGAGTTGCAAATCGAATCTTGGGTTGCTTTCCGCTTCTAACTGGTGGCGGAGTTGCTGCAATCAGCGCTCCAAGGAACGAGTTCAACTTGCTCGTTGGGATCCGCTTCTCCCAACTTGAGATTGCAGTTCGAAGAGCCGGTGCAAGTCGATCACGATGCCAACCTGTCTTGGCCGAGACATTGACTCGTTGCGCCCATGGATAACGCTCCAAGTTTCGTTCTAACTCTTTATCTAATTGAATCTGCCGGTCATCATCAACTAAGTCCCATTTATTCATCACAATAACTAAACCTCGTCCAGCTTCTTCAACCATACTTACTATCCGCAAATCTTGCTCAGTTAACGGAACAGATGCATCTAATACAACAACGGCAACTTCTGCGCGTTCAAGGGCAGTTGCAGTTCTAAGAGAGGCGTAATAATCAGTTCCGCTATCTTGATGCGCTCGTTTGCGAATTCCCGCAGTGTCGATAAAACGCCAAGTAGATCCACCAATTTCAATCAACTCATCAACAGGATCTCTAGTTGTTCCTGCCGCATCATCAACAATCACTCTCGATTCGCCAGCCAAGATATTCAATAAGCTCGATTTCCCAACATTTGGCCGTCCAACTAGAGCAATTCTTCGGAAACCATCATCACTCTGTTCTGAGCCGATTTCAGGTAATTCTTTAACTAAGAAATCTAGAAGATCTCCGCTTCCGCGACCATGAAGAGCTGATACAAAACGGGGTTCACCAAAACCAAGATTCCAAAGCGCATGTGCATCAGCTTCCTCGCTGGGACCATCGACTTTATTTGCAGCAACAATCACTTTCTTCTTCGACTTGCGAAGTAAGTTAACTAATGATTCATCTTCATCTAACGCACCAACTTGCGCATCAATAACAAATAGAACGACATCTGACTCGGCGATAGCAGCTTCTGATCCTGCCGTTATTTTCTCAGAGATTCCTTCGGGCGCTACTTCCCAACCACCGGTATCGATAAGAATAAATCTTCGACCATTCCACTCTGCTTCATACTTCACTCGATCTCGAGTTACTCCTGGAGTGTCTTCAACTATCGCCTCACGTCGTCCAATAATTCTATTTACAAGTGTTGACTTACCAACGTTTGGTCGCCCGATAACAGCTACCTTCGGAAGTCCCAATAAATTTTTGCGGGTGAGCCACTCCCAAATAACTTCGACAACTTCCTTTAAATCTAATTCCGTTGAATCCAATTCCAGCGCATCTTCAGCTGGACGTAGTGGTGAAATTTTTCGAGTTGAATCAAGGTGATCTCTATTGCTTAAAGATGCCGCAACATCGGCGACTGGTTCGGCTTGAATCTCCTGCGCGCTGCGTCGCAATGTACGAGCTTCCAAATCTGCGTAAAGGAAGACTTTCAGATTTGCATCAGGCGCAACAACGGTTCCGATGTCACGACCTTCAACAACGATTCCACTCTCACTATTATTAATAATCGTCTGCTGCATATCAACCAAATATGCGCGAAGCTCTGGGTTTTGGCTTATTTGACTAACGTT
The DNA here is from genome assembly GCA_009701525.1 of Actinomycetota bacterium. Lineage (GTDB taxonomy): Bacteria > Actinomycetota > Actinomycetes > Nanopelagicales > Nanopelagicaceae > AAA044-D11. Next base: position 2,175 of record WLJZ01000091.1, on the reverse strand, counting down.
ATCGGTAACTCTTGCACCGCGAATCTCATTAGTAACCTCAACTTCGCCGGCGAAAACTTTAGGGTCTTTTGGATTTGCACTAAATGTTATTGGATTCTTCTTGATTGCCGAAATAATTTCCCAACCTTCGGAAACGTTCTCCTTGAGTGCAATCCAAGTCGCAGCTCGATAAAGCGCGCCTGTATCTAGATAATTCCAGTTCGCTCTAATCGCAATAGCTTTTGCAGTGCTTGATTTGCCCGAACCACTAGGACCGTCTATCGCAACTACTATTCCGGCCATACGCGAACCTTACTGCCTTGTAATGGCGATTCTTTTACGCTTTACGAGGAGCATGAGCTAGCCAACCTTTAGCTACCAAGTGTTTTTGAAGAGAATTCGCATCTTCGCTATTTAGTGCCAGTGTAATTAATCCGACTTCTTGGCCAGGACTATGTTCCATTGTTAAATCTTCAACGTTAACTCCTATGGCCGCACACTCGTTGAAAATACGAGCTAATCCCCCGGGCTTATCGTCAATCACAATTGGTAGGTATGAATAATCTCGGCTCTTGCCACCATGTTTCCCGGGAATCTTTTCACGACCGCTTCTCCCATCCTGCATGAAAGATTTAACAGCGCCTTGATCTTTGCTCTCTAGGTCCTTATGCAGTTGTGAAAGTCGATTTATTACTTCAGCGAGTTTAGGAAGTATTGCCTTCGTATTTCCGACCAGAAGTGCGCTCCAAAGTTCTGGATCTGAATCAGCCAATCGGCTTACATCTCTAAGTCCCTGTCCTGCCAGATTTAAACTTTCAGCACTGCTATCGAGAAGAGAGGCACCTAGCGCTGAACTCATTATTTGGGGTAAATGAGAGATCGTCGCGATTGCCTCATCATGAACATCTCCCGATATCTCGTAAATCGATGAACCCATCAATCTCCCAAGTTCACGAGCCTGATCTATAACCTGGGGATCTACATTAGAAGTCCTAGAGATTATCCAAGCGCGTGATTCGAAGAGGTCGGCTCTTGCGCTCTGGGGTCCGCTCTTTTCACGCCCTGCCATTGGATGAACTGCCACGAAGCGCCTTGATAAAACCGTAAATCTCTCAACCTCATTCAGAAGTTCAGACTTAATACCACTAACTTCTATAAATATAGCTTGAGGGTGCTTACCGAATTCTTCTTTTAATACCTCCAAAACGCTCTGTGGAGGCACTGCGATAAGAATTATCGATGGATCTCCTTGGACCCTGCCCGCTCCAATAAGATCTCTAGCTAAATCTAAATTCGACTTTGAGGAATCTGACAACTCGATCTCCAAGCCAATCTCACGAAGTCGAAGCCCGATCGATGTACCAATTAGTCCACAGCCAACTATTTTTACTGCTCCATTTAGCGTCATGACTACTTAGATCCCTGATTCTTGGCAGAATTCCCAAGGTCAGGCCGCAGAATCTCGGCCCCATTTAGGTAAACATGAGTAATTTCTGCCCTGGTAAGCGAGCTTTCTGCATGAAGGAGAACTCTTACTGTTCTAGGCAGAGCGCCTTTAACGTCGATCTCGCTCGCGCAAATTAGGGGCACATCTGTAATGCCGAACACTCTCGCTCCAACCGCCGGGAACTCACAGGTCAGATCAGGGGTTGCTGTGAAAAGCATCGAAATCAGATCTTCATTCTCAATGGAATTTGAATCAAACATTTCTTTAAGAAGTTGGGCGACGCACTTTCGCATCTCTTCACTTGCATCCACATTTAACTGAATAGCTCCACGGAAGGCACGAATAGATTTCATGTGAGAATGTTACCTCTCACCTACTCTTGAAGGTTTGCATTTAAAGCATTTAATAGATTTCGCGTTTTATCGATATATCACTACTCGCAATTATCGACTTAGGAAAGCTCCTGAACCCTAGGTGACCACTAAAATAGATAAATCGTCTTTTACAGGGTTATTTGAGCGTATTTTAAAGGTTAAATCGATATTTGCCATCCCGTATATAATATATATGTCTATATATCACTGATTCTGTTTTCTATTTATCGCTTTAACTTTAAAACGTTAAATAGATTATCCATTTCTACGCTGTTCAACACCCGCCAGCGGCCCTCTTTGGTCTCGCCTATCGAAATAGGTCCGAAGTCAGTTCTGATAAGTCGTAGAACATCTATTTCTAGGGCCTCAAACATT
>WLJZ01000090.1 GCA_009701525.1 Actinomycetota bacterium | reverse complement strand
GGTGGCAGCGTAGGTGAGCTGTCACGATTTTTAGATGCAACTCTTGGCCTAGCTCTCTAAGGTAGCCTTGCGCATAATGAAAAATCATTCCTCTCTGCGTACCGCAATGGCGAACCGGGTAATTATCGCGGATGGCGCTATGGGCACGATGTTGCAAGAGGCGAATCCCTCACTTGAAGATTTTCAAGGTCATGAAGGTTGCAATGAAATCTTAAATGTTTCAAAACCCGAGCTAGTAAAATCTGTGCATCGCAAATATCTTGAAGTAGGCGTGGACGCGATTGAAACAAATACTTTTGGTGCCAATTGGGCAAACCTTGCTGAGTATGGCATCGAAGATCGAATCTATGAGTTAGCTTTTTCCGGCGGGAAACTGGCAAGAGAAGTTGCTGATGAATTTTCGACACCGGATAAACCAAGATGGGTCCTAGGTTCACTTGGTCCAGGAACTAAGCTTCCAACTTTGGGACATACCGAATATGTAAAGTTGAAGGAGGCATATTTCACCGCTTCTAAAGGTTTAGTAGATAGTGGCGTTGATGCGTTGTTGATTGAAACTACGCAAGATCTCCTGCAAGCAAAAGCCGCCGTTAATGGCGCGCGCGAGGCTATTTCGCTGTCGGATAAAGACATTGTCTTAATCGCCCAGGTAACTGTAGAAGCGACTGGAACCATGTTGCTGGGCTCTGAAATCGGCGCTGCACTAAATGCACTTGAGCCTCTTGGAATAGATCTGATTGGGCTCAACTGTGCAACCGGGCCAGCAGAAATGAGCGAGCATCTTAGAAGTTTGTCGAAAAATAGTTCAGTAGCGATATCTGTGATGCCAAATGCGGGGCTACCGCAATTAGGACCGAACGGTGCGACTTATCCACTTGGGCCAGAGGAGTTAGCTAATTATTTAAGTGAATTTGTTGAGTCGTACGGTTTAACTTTAATTGGAGGGTGTTGTGGAACCACTCCAGCACATTTAAAAGCCGTCGTATCAAAGTTGGATAAACACCCAATTGTGCAACGCAGCGTCGCGCGTGAAATAGGCGCGTCATCGCTATATCAATTCGTACCATTTAGGCAGGAGCTGACTTACATGGCTATTGGCGAACGGGCCAATGCGAATGGATCAAAAGCATTTCGAGATGCGCTTCTTATCGAAGATTGGCAGAGTTGCATTGAGATAGCTCGCGATCAAATCCGAGATGGTGCACATATGCTGGATTTATCGGTTGATTACGTAGGTCGTGACGGAGTTTCTGACATGAATGAGTTAGCCTCAAGGTTAGCTACAAGTTCTACCTTGCCGATTGTCCTGGATTCCACAGAACCTGCAGTTCTAAAAGCTGGTTTAGAGCATCTAGGTGGGCGTTCAGTTATCAACTCCGTAAATTATGAAGATGGGGATGGTCCAAATTCTAGGTTTGCCAAGATCATGCCGTTGGTACAAGAACATGGCGCCGCAGTTGTTGCTTTAACAATTGATGAAGAAGGACAGGCTCGCCACTGCGATTGGAAAATCAAAGTTGCATCTCGATTGATCGAGGATTTAACGAAAAACTGGGGGATGCGAACCGAAGATATCTTGATAGACACTCTTACCTTCCCAATTGCAACTGGACAGGAAGAGACGCGAAGGGACGGCATCGAAACCCTGAACGCAATTGCTGAATTAAAACGGTTGTATCCAAACGTGCAAACAACACTTGGTGTTTCCAATGTTTCATTCGGATTAAATCCAGCAGCAAGAATTGTTTTAAACTCCGTTTTTCTAGCTGAAGCAGTAAAAGTTGGTTTGGATTCTGCAATTGTCCATCCATCAAAGATCACACCAATGGCACGAATTGATGCCCAGCAGTTGAGTGTTGCTCTAGACCTTGTCTACGATCGTCGAGTTTTTGACGCCGACGGAAATTGCACCTACGACCCACTGGCAACTTTTCTAGAACTTTTTGATGGTGTAGAGACAAAATCAACAAAGATTTCCAGAGCGGCCGAACTTGCTGCTCTGCCATTAGTTGAAAGACTCGAGCGTCGAATAATCGATGGTGAGAAAGTTGGCCTTGAGGCTGATCTAAATGAGGCAATGGAATCCGGAATAAAACCACTTGTAATTATTAACGAACATTTGTTATCCGGGATGAAAACAGTCGGCGAGCTTTTCGGTAGTGGCCAAATGCAATTGCCCTTCGTACTCCAATCTGCAGAAGTCATGAAAGCTGCCGTTGCACTTTTAGAACCACATATGGAGAAAGTAGAGAATGCTGGTAAAGGTAAGATACTTCTCGCAACTGTTAAGGGCGATGTTCACGATATTGGTAAGAATCTAGTTGACATTATTCTCTCGAATAACGGATATGACGTAGTGAATATTGGCATAAAGCAGACAATCAACCAGATTGTTGATGCGGCGACCGAGTCCGGTGCTGATGTAATTGGGATGTCAGGATTGCTAGTTAAATCTACGGTGATTATGAAAGAGAATTTAGAGGAAATATCTAGCCGCGGTCTTGCCGAAAAATGGCCAATTATTCTCGGCGGCGCTGCGCTTACCAGAAGTTTTGTTGAGCAAGATCTGGCTAGTTCATTTGATGGAACAGTGCGGTATGCCAAAGATGCTTTCGAAGGTTTGAGTCTGATGGATTCCCTTATGGCAATCAAGCGAGGCGATACCTCTATTTCACTTCCGCCACTTCGAGAACGTCGGACTCCAAACACAAGAGCGAACAAGCCAGTAAATCTGGATAGATCTAGATCTGATGTTTCACAAAGCAATGCATTACCCAAGCCGCCGTTCTATGGGTCAAAGATTATTAAAGGGATTCCCTTAGCCTCTTATCTAAATTCATTGGATGAACGGGCGCTATTTGTTGGTCAATGGGGGCTACAAGGTAAACGCGGTGAATATGAAGAGATGGTTGAGAGTGAGGGCAGGCCAAGATTGCGCTCTCTGTTGAATGATGTTGCAGCTAATGGTTGGTTAAATGCTGCCGTTGTTTACGGATATTTTCCTTGTTATAGCGAGGGTAATGATTTAGTCATTCTTCACCACGAAGGTGAAGCTAAGGGGAGTGAGCGGACTCGATTTACTTTTCCGCGCCAGAGCCGCGATCGCCGCTTGTGCCTAAGTGATTTCTTCCGCAGTAAAGAGAGCGGTGAGATAGATACTGTTGCATTCCACGTTGTCACCATGGGGCAGAGCGTTAGCGATGCTACGGCGAAACTTTTCGAAGCTAATAAATATCGTGAATATTTAGAACTTCATGGATTATCGGTTCAACTTACTGAGGCTCTTGCCGAGCACTGGCATTGCCGAATTAGAGAAGAGCTTGGCTTCTCGCAAGAGGATTCGAAGGATATTGCGGAAATTTTAGATCAAGGATATCGGGGCTCTAGATACTCGTTTGGTTACCCTGCCTGTCCAAATCTGGAAGATCAAAGACAACTCTGCGAACTATTGGAGCCCGATCGAATAGGTGTTGAACTTAGTGAAGAATTCCAACTTCATCCAGAACAATCGACTTCAGCAATAATCGTTCACCATCCAGAAGCAAAATATTTCAACGCGAATTGAGAGAAGGCAAAATGTCGGAACATATTTTTGAGGTCGGCGACCGCGTGCAATTGACCGACGCGAAAGGAAAAATGCATACGATTACGCTTCAGCTAAATCAGGAATGGCATACACATAATGGCTGGCTCGTTCATAACGATCTCATTGGAAAATCAGAGGGTGTTGTAGTCGAGACAACGGGAGGCCTGAAGTTTCTGGCATTTAAACCACTTTTAGGAGATTACGTTTTGGCGATGCCTCGTGGCGCGACAATTGTTTACCCAAAAGATGCTGCGATGATTCTTGGCATTGCTGATATTGCACCCGGATCTCGTGTTCTTGAAGCAGGCGTTGGTTCTGGAGCGTTATCAATTTCACTGCTCCGAGCGGTGGGAAATAGCGGCAGCGTTGATTCATTTGAAAAACGCGAAGAATTTGCAGTTATTGCAGAGAAGAACATCCGTCAGTACTTTGGCGAGAGACCAGCCAATTGGAGTTTGCAATTGGGTTCGGTTCAAGACCACGATCACCAAATTAAATATGACCGAGTTGTTCTAGATATGTTGGCCCCATGGGAGTGCGTGGATATGGCGAGTGATGTGCTGGAACCGGGTGGAGTTTTTATTTCCTACGTTGCTACAACTACACAACTTTCACAGACCGCAGAGGCAATTAAGAGCAGTGGGAATTTTACCGAGCCTGAAAGTAGCGAAACAATTGTCCGTGGTTGGCATCACGAAGGGTTAGCTGTGCGACCGCAACATCGAATGATTGCACACACAGCATTTCTTATCATGGCAAGGAGATTAGCTCCTGGAACTATTGCGCTAGCAAGGCGCCGTAGACCATCTAAGGGTGCAGACGGAATTAATGAAATCGAGGCGTAAGAACTTTTAGCTAACAGCTATAACGTCTACAACGAAAGCAAGAGTTTC
>WLJZ01000009.1 GCA_009701525.1 Actinomycetota bacterium | reverse complement strand
TAGCAGAATATAGAAAGTCTTTACGCTCCAACGGCCATTCTCTGATTCATTCCAACCAGCAAGAAAAACAATTGGAACAAGAATTGTGGTCATCAGAATTAGCGCTAGCGCCATGCCGTCGACTCCGACTGCATAGTTGATGTTGAGAGCTGATATCCAAGTTCTGGTCTCTGTGTACTGCATGGCACCGTTGCTCGCTTCAAATCCCAGAGCCATAACAATTGAAACTGTGGTTACGAGTAGCGAGAATGCCAGTGCGATTTGCTTAATTAATTTTGAATTACCAGCTGGCATCACAGCAAGAACGACTGCACCAAAAAGCGGTAGCAATTGCAGAGTGGTCAAGATACTCATAGCGTCACCATCCAAACTGCGGTCACTAAGGCAAGAACACCAAGAACCATGATTAAGGCATAGCTACGAACGTAGCCATTCTGAATTACTCGCAATGAAGATGCTGAAGTCTGGATGATCCATCCGACCGCGCCGACCAATCCATCAATAACTTTGTTATCAGTTGTGAGCAGAGCAGAAGTGAGCTTCTGTCCTGGGCGCATGAATACTGCTTCGTTAAATGAATCCTGGTAGAGATCTTTTCTTGCTGCTTTTGTGAATACTGAAACGCTTTCAGGAGCAACCACCGCAACAGTGCGATATTTCAGAACAGCGAATGCGACTCCGATAGCTACGAAAGTCAGAGCCATTGCTGAGACCACCATTGGCGGTAAGAATTCTTCGGCATGATGTTCGTGGTGTTCATTAACAACTGGTTGCAACCAATTAACCAGCGCACTTCCAGAGCTAAGCAGGAAGCCCGATGCAACTGAGCCAATAGCTAGGACTGCCATTGGTGCCCACATTAGGAATGGAGATTCGTGTGGATGCGCGTTCTCATCCCAACGCTTTGTGCCGGTAAAAGTTAAAACAATTACTCGAGTCATATAGAAAGCCGTGATAGCAGCGCCAAGAAGGGTTGCACCACCAAGAAGAATTCCTTCTATACCGCCAGCATTAAATGCAGTTTCAATAATTTTATCTTTTGAATAAAAGCCGGCGAAAGGTGGAACACCAAGAATTGCTAAGTAGCCAAGCCCAAATGTTGCAGCAGTTATTGGCATAACTTTTCCAATTGCGCCATAGCGTCGCATATTCACTTCATCATTCATGCCATGCATAACTGATCCGGCACCAAGGAACATTCCGGCCTTGAAGAAGCCGTGAGTTAATAGGTGCATGATTGCAAATGCATAACCAACAGGACCAAGACCGGTTGCAAGAATCATGTAACCAATCTGCGACATTGTTGAGGCAGCAAGCGCTTTCTTTATATCGTCTTTAGCAGTACCGATTAAGGCACCGAATAACAAAGTGATTGCACCGACACAGACGACCATAAGTTGAGCCGTTGGTGATGCATCGAAAATAAAGTTAGAACGAGTTATCAGATACACGCCAGCTGTAACCATTGTCGCAGCGTGGATAAGTGCTGAAACTGGTGTTGGACCAGCCATCGCATCGCCAAGCCAAGATTGCAATGGGAATTGTGCAGATTTACCAGCTGCGGCTAGCAAAAGCATTGCTCCGATTGCAGTTAGTGCGCCAGCCGATGCGCCAGATGCGCTCTCTTTAACACCAGCAAAAGTTACGGTTCCAAATTGAGTAAATGCGATCATGATTGCAAGTGAAAGCCCCACGTCACCAACGCGGTTTGCTACGAATGCTTTCTTAGCGGCTGTTGCATATGCAGGTTTTTGATTCCAGAAACCAATTAATAGGTATGAGGCAAGACCCACGCCTTCCCAACCAACATAAAGATTTAGATACGAATCTCCCAGAACCAATAACAACATCGCTGCGATGAAGAGATTTAGGTATGCGAAGAAGCGACGGCGATCATGGTCGTGCGACATGTATGCAATCGAATAGATATGTATCAGAGTTCCGACGCCTGAAATTAAAAGTACGAAACAGATTGAAAGCTGATCTAGCAATAGTGAGGCATCGGCCTGGAATGATCCGACAGAAATCCATTCGAAGATTTTCTGAGTTGCAGCGCGCGCTTCACCTTCGCGGCCTTGCATCGCAAAGAATTCAATTAAGCCGATTGCAAAGACAGATGCAGAGACCAAAGTCGCCAGGATGTGCCCCCACTTGTCGGCAATGCGACCGAGTAGAAGTAAAAGTCCAGCGCTAAATAGTGGAAGTGCGATTAGGTAAACCAGATTTGTGCTCGTAGTCATTAGCGTTTCAACAAACTAGCATCATCAACAGATGCTGATCGACGGGAGCGATAAATCGTGACGATAATCGCTAGGCCAACTACAACTTCACAAGCTGCGACAACCATTGTAAAGAAGGAAGCAACTTGGCCATCTAAATTTCCATGAACTCTTGAGAAAGTAACAAAGGCAAGATTCGTTGCGTTAAGCATCAATTCAACACACATAAAAACAACGATTGCATTGCGGCGAACTACGACGCCAATTGCCCCAATGGTAAATAGCAGAGCTGATAGATAAATGTAATTTGAGATCTCCATTTAGTCCTCCTCCACTTCCTTGGCCTCAAGTTCAAAGGGTTTTGAAGAGAGCATGTCGCCACGTGCATCCAAAGTTGCAGAGATCGAAGTTGGCGCCGGAGAGCCATCAGGAAGTAGCGCTGGTACATCCACCGCGTTATGTAGTGCATAAACCCCAGAACCTGGAAGCCCTGCCGCTGTAGCAAGTGATGCGCCGCGGAATCTAGCGATTGATTGATCGCGTTGAGCAGTACGAGATTTTGTAGAAGTGCTGTGCGCTAAAACCATGGCACCAAGCGCCGCAGTAATTAATAGAGCTGAGACAACTTCAAATGCCCAGACATATTTAGTGAAAAGTTCTTGTGCGATGGCTTGAACATTTCCTGCGGAATTGGCATCTTGCAAGCCAATAGTTTCAACTCCAAGTGTTGCTCTTGAAATTAAAGAGATGATTAATCCACCTAGCCCAATCGCGGCAAAGATTGATGCTGGACGTTGGCCACGAATATTTTCGACTAATGAATCTGAACTATCAACACCAACTAGCATGAGAATAAATAGGAATAACATCATTACGGCGCCGGTGTAAACAATAATCTGAACAATTCCAAGGAAGAGCGCATCTTGAGCAATATAGAAAATAGCCAGAGTAATCATTACCCAAGCAAGCAACAGTGCAGAGTGCACTGCTTTCTTAACAAAGAGCATCCCTAGAGCTGCGGCAACTGCAAGCGGCGCAAGAATCCAGAACATAACTGCTTCAGGTTGCAGAGTTCTTCCAACTTCTAGCGCGAGATTACTCATTCGAGCCACCTGTTATTTCACCACGGTAATAATCAATGTGGGTCTTACCTGGAGCCATTGGATGGGGTGGTTGCAACATTCCTGATTTCAATGGTGCAAGAAGATCCTCTTTTTCAAAGATTAATTTCGCACGTGAATCGTCTGCTAATTCATATTCATTTGTCATTGTAAGTGCGCGGGTTGGGCAGGCTTCAATACATAATCCGCAGAAAACACAGCGCAGATAATTAATTTGATAGACCTTGCCGTAACGCTCACCTGGAGAGAAGCGTTCTTCGTCAGTATTTGACTCGCCTTCAACAAGAATTGCATCTGCAGGACAGGCCCAGGCACAAAGTTCGCAACCAATACATTTTTCTAGTCCATCGTCGTAACGGTTTAATTGATGGCGACCATGGAAGCGCTCTGCTGTTGGCTCTTTAACTTCTGGATATTCAACAGTATTGACTTTTTTGAACATCGTAATAAAAGTTACCCAAAAACCAGCAAGTTGAGCGAAGAAGCTCTTTGCATCCTGATTTTCGATTGGCGTATTCGCCTTAGATGCTGCGGTTAGACCGAGATCATTTGAACGCGGAGTTAATGGGCTATCCATTTAGTTGCTCCGTTCTAGTAATTGTTTTGCTTCCAGGAATTGCAGGAACTGGGAATGACGGAGGTTGAACTTCACCAAGTGCGTCATTGCTAATGCGACGTTTCTTTGATGATTCAAAGAGCGTTGACACTGCTAGGACTAATAAGACCACACCAACAACAAATCCAATTACAGCCGCTTTTGGCGCACCTTGCTGAGATAGGACGCGCAAAGTTGCAACAATCAAGATCCAAGCTAATGAAAATGGAATCAGAACTTTCCAACCAAATTTCATAAATTGGTCATAGCGAAGTCTTGGCAACGTTCCACGTAACCAGACAAAGATAAAGAAGAAGAAGATAACTTTTGCTAAGAACCAGATGACTGTAAACCAACCGCCAAGCCAGCTTTCAGTAAATCCAAGCCCTGGAAGTGCGTGATATCCACCAAGGAATAGCGTTGTTGCGAGAGCTGAAACCGCGACAATATTTACATATTCAGCCAAGAAGAAGAGTGCGAATTTGAGAGATGAATATTCGGTATGGAAGCCGCCTACTAATTCACCTTCAGCCTCTGCTAAATCGAATGGTGCACGGTTTGTCTCACCAACCATTGAGATTGCATAAATAACAAAGGATGGGAAGAGAGTTACGCAGAACCACCATTGATCTTGTGCTGAAACAATTTCAGCTGTTGACATTGATCCTGAATAAATAAATACCGCAACGAGTGAGAGACCCATCGCAACTTCGTATGAGATAACTTGAGCGCTAGAACGTAGGCCACCAAGTAGTGGATAAGTTGAACCTGAAGACCAACCAGCTAACACAATTCCATAAACTCCGACAGATGCAATTGCAAGCACATAAAGAACGCCAACAGGAATATCAGTTAATTGCATAACTGTTTCATGGCCGAACAACGTGACTTTTCCAGATAACGGAATAACTGCGAATGACATGAAGCAAGTAGTTGCACTGATGATTGGTGCAATCACAAATACGATTCGATCTGCTGCCTTTGGAATTAAATCTTCCTTAAGTGCAAGCTTTACGCCATCTGCAAGAGCCTGAACGAGACCAAATGGGCCAACACGGTTTGGACCAAGGCGCTGTTGCATCCGAGCAACAATTCGACGCTCTCCCCAAACTGACATCAAAGTTGCAAGTACGCAGACTATAAAAATTAGTAAACCTTTTACCAGGGTAATCCAACCAGGATCAGTGCCGATTAGTTCTGCAGTGCTCATGCTTTAACCACCGTAACTGGTCCGCTAACAAATCCAAGATTTGCTATTACTTGAGATCCGATTGAATTACGTGGAACCCAAATCGATCCATCTGACATTTCACTTATTGCAACCGGAAGTTTTATCGCACCAAGTTCTGTTGAAATTGAAATTAGATCTCCTGCTTTAACTCCAAGTTTCTGCGCGCGTGTGGCTGAAATATGTGCAGCTGCCTTGCGGGCAGTTCCTGCAAGATTTGCTTCACCATCCTGCAGAGTTCCAAGGTCTAGCAATAGTCGCCATGACGTTAGGCTCAACTTTCCTTCGCTAGCGCTAATCTTTTCAGGAGCAACCTTTTCAAATGCTGGAACGTTTCCATCCCAAAGACCAAGGGCAGCAATTTCACGTGCAGTTGCTGAAACTGTTGGAAGATTAATTGGAGTACCCATCTCATCAGCGATCATCGAAAGAATGCGTACATCGCTTCTAGAAAGTGAATCCGCTATAGCTTTTTCAAAAACTCTAGAACTTCCTTGCCAATCTTGGAATGAACCACTCTTCTCAATAACCGCCGCTACCGGCAGAACTACATCTGCAATCGCAGTGACTGAGCTGTGAGTAATTTCGAGTGACACAACAAAAGAATTTAATAATTGGGTAAGTGCTTGATTTGAAATATCAAGTGGATCTACGCCACCGATTACTACTGCATCTAAATTGTTGACGCTTAGCGCAAGCAGAATTTCAGAGGTTGAACGTCCTGGGTTAGTAGGCAGTGAATCCACTGACCATGCCGTTGCAACATCTACCCGAGCACTTGCATCCGAAATTGGACGTCCACCTGGAAGTAGAGTTGAGATCGCACCAGCGCTTAGCGCACCACGCTCACCTGCACGACGAGGTATCCAAGCTAGTTTTGCCCCAGATTTTTCAGCAAGTGCATGAGCTAATGAAAGCGCACCTACAGTTTCTGATAAACGTTCGCCAACTAAAATTACGCTCTTTGCTGTTAATCCAGAGATTGTTGCAATGTCTGTTACGAGTTCAGCCTTCAATTTTTCAGTGCCACGACTTGCAAATGGTGCATCACTTATGACACCGAGCGCGCGCTTTCTAACTTGCTTGAAGATTCGCAAGAAAACAATTGGTGATTCTTCTTCGGGCTCAAAGCCAAGAAGAACAACTTTGTCTGCCTTATCAATATCTTTATATGTTGTCTTTAAGCCAAGTGCCACACTTGTAAGGAATGATGTTTCTTCATCAGAGTGTGGGCGAGAGCGGAAATCAATGTCATTTGTTCCAAGTGCAACACGTGCAAATTTGCTATAGCCATATGCGTCTTCAACGCTTGCCCGGCCGCCAACTAAAACACCTGTGCGCTTTGCTTTAAGGCCTGATGCTGCAAATGCAATTGCTTCTGGCCATGAAGCCTCGTGCAATTCGCCATCTTCGCCACGAATCATCGGTGAAGTTACGCGTTCTCTACTTGTTAAATACTTGAAAGCCCAGCGACCTTTATCGCAGTTCCATTCCTCATTTACTGAAGCGTCATCACCAGCAAGGCGACGGAGTGTTTTGCCGCGACGGATATCGGTTCGCATTGCACAACCAGAAGCGCAATGTTCGCAAGCAGAATCGATAGAAACTAAATCGAATGGGCGGGCCCGGAAACGATATGAAGCACCAGTTAGTGCGCCAACTGGACATATTTGAACAGTATTTCCTGAGTAATAAGACTCGAATGGATCTTCTGCATAAATTCCAACTTGTTGTAGTGCACCACGTTCATTCAAGGTAATAAATGGATCCCCAGCTATTTGTTCTGAGAAACGAGTACAACGTGCACATAAAACGCAGCGTTCGCGATCTAATAAAACCTGTGAAGAGATTGGAACTGGCTTTTCAAATGTGCGCTTCACGCCTTCGTAACGTGACTCCGGGCGACCATTGCTCATTGCCTGATTCTGAAGTGGACACTCTCCGCCTTTATCGCAGACTGGACAATCCAATGGATGGTTAATAAGTAGGAATTCCATGATTCCGGCTTGTGCTTTTTCAGCAACAGGTGAAGTTAATTGGGTCTTAACAATCATGTTGTTCTCAACTGGAATTGTGCAAGATGCTTGTGGTTTTGGAAATGCTCGGCCATTGATTTCAATATCAACTAGGCATTGACGACATGCGCCAGCTGGATCTAAAAGCGGATGATCACAGAATCTAGGAATTTGAATTCCAAGTTTTTCGGCAGCTCGAATAACAAGAGTTCCTTTTGGAACGCTAACTTCAAAACCATCAATTACAACAGTAATCATTTCAACTGCGCTCTGAGTTTCTAGTAGTGCTTGCTCTGGAACCATTTATGCACCTACAGTCTTGAAAATTGTTGAAGCAACTGGATCAAATGGGCAACCGCCATTGCGTTGGTGTTCTAAGTACTCATCACGGAAATACTTTAGTGAAGACATAATCGGGGCGACTGCGCCATCTGCGAGTGCACAGAAAGAACGACCTGCGATGTTGTCACAGAGATCTAGAAGCTTGGTTAAATCTGCTTCGGTTCCCTTGCCATCTTCAAGATCATGAAGCATCTGTACAAGCCACCAAGTTCCTTCGCGACATGGTGTGCACTTTCCGCATGATTCATGCTTATAGAACTCGCTCCAACGAAGTGCTGCGCGAACAACACAAGTTGTTTCATCAAAGATTTGAAGTGCCTTCGTGCCAAGCATTGAACCAGCTGCAGAAACACCTTCGTAATCCAACGGGATATCTAGGTGTTCATCAGTGAACATTGGAGTAGAAGATCCACCAGGTGTCCAGAATTTAAGTTTGTGACCAGTGCGAACTCCACCTGCAAGATCTAATAATTCTCGTAAGGTAATTCCAAGAGGTGCTTCAAATTGTCCGGGGTTATTTACATGGCCCGAAAGTGAGTAAAGCGTAAAGCCTTTGCTCTTCTCTGTTCCCATTGCTTGGAACCATTCAATTCCATTATTAATAATTGATGGGACTGATGCGATTGATTCAACATTGTTTACAACTGTTGGCTTGGCATATAAACCTGCAATTGCAGGGAATGGTGGACGTAGTCTTGGTTGTCCTCTAAATCCTTCTAGCGAATCAAGAAGCGCCGTTTCTTCACCGCAAATATATGCACCAGCTCCTGCATGGAGAGTTAATTCAAGATCAAAACCTTTGCCACCAATATTTTTTCCAAGAAGGCCAGCCTTATATGCATCTTCAATTGCTTGTTGTACTCGGCGAAAAACATGCACTACTTCACCGCGAAGATAGATGAAGGCATGGTTTGCGCGAATCGCATAAGAACCAATGATTATTCCTTCAATTAGTACGTGCGGATTTGCAAGGAGCAATGGCATATCTTTACAAGTGCCAGGCTCGGATTCATCAGCATTTACAACTAAGTAATGCTCTTTGTTATCGCCTTGTGGAATAAAGCCCCATTTGCTTCCAGTTGGAAAACCTGCGCCACCACGACCGCGAAGGCCAGAGTCTTTAATCATTTGAATTACTGCATCTGGTTCCATTGCTAAAGCTTTGGTGACAGCTTTATAGCCACCACTGCGCTTATAACCTTCAATTGTGAATGAATCTTTCTCATCCCAATTTGCAGAAAGGACTGGCGTTAGTTTGCTAGTTGGAGTCATTTACTTCTCACCTTTCGCAATCTTCAAGCCAAGAAGTGAAGGGCCTCCTGCAGAAACACCTTCGTTTGCCAGGCCATCGCTTAACCCAGCTAGAACTTCGGAGTTCTGCTTCCAAGTACGAAGTGTCTTTGGGCCACGAGTAGGTGCTGGTGGATTGCCAGCTCGTGCTGCATCTACTAAATCTTTAACACTTTGTGGAGTTTGGTTATCGTAAAACTCCCAGTTCACCATAACTACAGGCGCATAATCACAAGCTGCATTACATTCAATTCTTTCAATTGAAACTTTTCCATCTTTAGTGGTTTCATGATTTTCAATTCCAAGATGATCTGTTAGTGAATCATAAATTGCATCGCCACCCATTACGGCGCAGAGCGTATTGACACAGACGCCTACGTGATATTCGCCAGCTGGTTCGGTGCGATATTGGGTATAGAACGTAGAAACTGCAGTTACTTCAGCTGTTGCAATATCTAATTTCTTAGCAATTGTTTCAATGCCACGAGGTGTTATGTAACCGTCGATTGCTTGAACATAATGAAGAAGTGGCATCACTGCAGAACGGGAACGTGGGTATCTAGCAATGATTGAATCCATAATCTTTAATTGATCAGCGGTGAATTCCATTATCGATCAACCCCTCCCATAACTGGATCGATTGATGCAACTGCTCCAATTACATCTGCAATCATTCCGCCTTCTGCCATTGCAGAAGTTGCTTGTAAATTATTAAATGAAGGTTCACGGAAGTGGACTCGATAAGGTCTTGTTCCACCATCAGAAACTAGGTGAACTCCAGTTTCACCACGTGGTGATTCAACTGCGGCATATGCCTGCCCAGCAGGTACGCGGAAACCTTCAGTTACAAGCTTGAAGTGATGAATTAATGACTCCATTGAAGTTCCCATAATTTCGCGGATATGTTCAAGTGAGTTACCCATTCCATCGCTTCCGACAGAAAGTTGTGATGGCCAGGCAATTTTCTTATCTGCAACCATTACTGGCTGACCTTCAGATTTATCTAACTTGTCGCAAGCTTGTTCGATGATGCGAAGTGACTGCTCTAGTTCCTGCATACGAATCAAGAATCGACCGTAAACATCACATGTATCTGTTGTGATTACATCGAAGTCATAGTTTTCATATCCGCAGTATGGCTCTGTCTTGCGCAGATCCCATGGCATCCCAGTTGATCGTAGAACTGGTCCAGTGATTCCAAGTGTTGTGCAACCAGCAAGGTCTAAGTATCCAATTCCTTGGGTACGCATCATCCAGATTGTGTTACCAACCAAGAGTTTTTCATTATCTTTAAAGTTATGACGTAATTCTTTTACGGTTTCGCGGACCTTAGCAATAGCGCCTTTAGGCAGATCCTGTGCAACTCCACCAGGTCGGACATATGCCATGTTCATGCGAAGACCAGAAATCATTTCAAATACATCTAATACTTTCTCGCGTTCGCGGAATGCAAAGATCATTGGTGAAAGTGCGCCAAGTTCGAGCGCGCCAGTTCCAAGTGCAACCATGTGCGAAGAAATTCGATTTAGTTCCATCATCAATACGCGAATTTGGCTTGCGCGTTCTGGAATGTCATTTGTAATTCCAAGGAGTTTTTCAAGAGATAAGCAGTATGCAGTCTCATTGAAAATTGGAGCCAAGTAATCCATTCGGGTAACGAATGTGACGCCTTGAGTCCAGGTGCGATATTCCGCATTCTTTTCAATACCAGTATGCAAATAACCAATGCCCGCACGAGCTTCAGTAATCGTTTCACCTTCAAGTTCAAGAACTAGGCGGAGAACTCCGTGAGTAGATGGGTGCTGTGGACCCATGTTTACAACAACGCGTTCCTCTTTTGTCTGACCAATTTCTGTAACTAATGAATCCCAATCGCCACCGGTTACCGAATAAACACGACCTTCGGTTGTGTCAGTCGCTGATGCGTACGAATCTCGAGTTGTCATCTGTATGACCTACGTTCTGACGGCGCCGGAACGGTCGCACCTTTATATTCAATTGGAATTCCTCCAAGTGGATAATCTTTACGTTGCGGATGTCCTGGCCAATCATCTGGCATCAGAATTCTTGTTAAACCTGGATGACCATCGAAAATAATTCCAAACATGTCCCACGTCTCACGTTCGTGCCAATTGTTTCCGGCCCAAACTTCAACGAGGGAAGGAATGTGCGGATCAGAGTCGGGAACGCTAACTTCAAGGCGAATTCGTCGATTATGTGTCATTGAAAGAAGTGGATAAACAGCATGAAGTTCCCGGTTCTTATCTTCTGGGTAATGAACACCATTAACACCTAGGCAAAATTCAAAGCGAAGTGATTCGGTGTCACGAAGTTTCATAGCAGTATCAAATAATTTTTCGCGCTTTACATGAAGCGTTAATTCGCCGCGATCAATAACAACTTTTTCAATTGCGCTATTGAATTCAGGATAAGCGCGTTCTAATTCATCTGTAACTTCATCGAAATAGCTTCCGTATGGTCGCTCGCTTGAGCCAAAACTTGCTGCGCTACGTTCTAACCCACCGAAGCCAGAGGTATCTCCAGATCCACTTGCGCCGAACATTCCGTTCTGTTCGCTCATGCTAGAAGTCCCTTTAATTGGTGTGTTGGCTTGGCTGCAAGAGCTGCTGCTTCTACTTCACGAATTACTTGCTCGCGGTTTACGCCAAGCTTCTCGCTTCCAATATGTTCATGTAATTTCAAAATTGCATCCATCAACATTTCTGGACGCGGTGGACATCCTGGAAGATAAATATCAACTGGAACAACGTGATCAACACCTTGAACAATTGCATAGTTATTAAACATTCCACCAGAAGATGCGCAAGCGCCCATAGCGATTACCCACTTTGGTGCAGCCATTTGATCATAAATTTGGCGAAGTACTGGAGCCATCTTGTTTGAAACACGACCTGCAACAATCATTAAATCTGCTTGGCGAGGTGATGCGCGGAAAACTTCCATTCCAAAACGTGCTGCGTCATAACGACCACCACCGAATGCCATCATTTCAATTGCACAGCATGCAAGACCGAAGGTTGCTGGCCAAAGTGAGTTCTTACGCATATAACCCGCAAGTTTTTCAACGCTAGTTAGTGCAAACCCTGCAGGTAACTTCTCTTCTAGACCCATGGATTTAATCCCATTCCAATCCGCCGCGGCGCCAAACATAGGCGTATGCAACAAAAACTGTTCCGATAAAGATCGCCATTTCAACAAGTCCAAATAATCCGAGTTTGTCGAATGTGACAGCCCATGGATATAAGAAAACAATTTCAATATCAAAAACAATAAATAACATTGCTGTTAAGAAGTACTTCACTGGGAATCTTCCACCACCTGCTGCTTGTGGTGAAGGTTGGATACCGCATTCATAGGCTTCAACTTTTGCTCTGTTGTAGCGCTTAGGTCCAGTAACTGCTGCTGCAATAATTGAGAAAGCTCCGAAGCCAAAGCCAATTGCGCCAATTACCAGTATCGGTACGTATGGGTTCACGGTCATGGAGTCTACGCGTTTAGGCGTTGTAGGTCACAATTTTGCAATTGTGAAATCCAGCGGGTTGTAGGACATGTGGCATCTATCACGGCTTGAAACCCGTATGAATCGCCACAATTCCAAAGGTTAAATTCTTCCATTGAACTCTTTGGAATCCGGCCTCGGACATTAAAAGGGCTAGCCCTGATTGATTTGGCCAGGCCAATATTGATTCGGCCAAATATACGTATGCATCTGGATTTGATGAGACTTTCCGAGCAATCGGCGGAAGTGCTCGCATTAAATATCGAAGGTAAATGGTGCGAAATATTTTATTTGTTGGTTGTGAAAATTCGACAACAACCATCCGCCCACCAGGCTTCAAAACTCGTAGCGATTCACGAAGTGCTTTTACGGTGTCAGATGTATTTCGTAAACCAAAAGAAATAGTTGTTACATCAAATTCATTATCTTTAAAAGAAAGTGCGAGCGCATCACCTTGAGTGAACGCTAAATCTGGATGACGCTTTCGACCAGCATCCAACATTCCTTTTGAAAAATCTAGTGGGATGACATCTGCTCCGGCATCAGCAAGTGGTCGACTTGAAGATCCAGTTCCAGCAGCGATATCTAAAATTCGCATTCCTGGTTTTGGTGCGATTACTGCGGTAGCAATTTTTCGCCAAGCTTTTGTACGTCCTAGGCTGAGCAAATCGTTGAGCAAGTCATAGCGACGGGCAACCCCATCGAACATCGCCGAAACCTCTTCGGGCTCCTTGCCTAGATCAGCTCTACTCACGCGTATATTCTCGCGGTAGTAGGCTCTGACCACAAATTAAAGGGATATGAATAGAGGTTGGTTAAATGGTTGCGATTACAGAAGTAAGTACCCTGAAGTCAGCGGTAATTTCCCGTTCAACTGCAGTTTCACAAATCTCTTTGATTCTAAGTGGCACCATTTTCTTGGCAGTCATGGCCCAAATTTCTTTTCCTATTCCCGGCTCTCCAGTCCCCTTCACTGGCCAAACACTTGGCGTTCTTTTACTCGGCACTGCTTATGGCGCCCGCCTTGGATTTAGCACAGTTGCTTTCTATCTCGCAATGGGAATTGCTGGAGCCCCGATATTTGCATCTGGCTCACATGGTTTTGAAAAAATTGTAGGAGCAACTGGTGGATATCTAATTGGCATGCTGCTTTCAGCTCTTGTTCTAGGCGCACTTGCTGGTCGCAAATGGGATCAAAAAATTAAAACTGTAATTCCTACGATGATTATTGGAAATGTAATAATTTTCTCGATCGGATTAATTTGGCTACATCAATATTCCGGTCAAAGTTGGAGCTGGGCAATCGAAAAAGGTCTAACACCTTTCATTCTTGCTGAATTTATTAAGATTGCTATTGCTAGTACAGCGCTTCCTGCAGTTTGGCGTTTAGTTGCAAAGCGTTAACGATAACTAATTTAAAAAGTGCCAATTAATATCACCACCGAAATTCTCGGTGACCATCCACCACTAGATCTGATTTCTACAGATTTAGAATTAAGCGCTACCTGGATTCGTGGCGGCGAAGGCCTAATTGGATTTGGCGAGTGGAAGAGCACAAGTGTTAAAGGTAAGAATAGATTTATTGATGCCAGAAAATGGTGGCACGAACAATTAGCAACGTTGAAGATTCAGAACAATGTTCATGGAAGTGGCACTGGTCCAATTCTCTTTACCTCTTTCGCTTTTGATCCATCTGAAGAATCAAGACTTGTCATACCTAAAATCGTCATCGGCGAAAAAGGTGGGAAATCTTGGATTACTTGGATCGGCGAGGACACTTCGCCAACAATTTCGCAATATCTGCCGATTAAACAAGATGGCGCTGTTGAGTTTGGAACAGGCGCACTTGGCGATGAAGAATGGAAAAACCGAGTTGCTAGCGCAGTTCAAAAGATTAAGAATGGTGAGCTCGAAAAAGTTGTATTAGCTCGAGATTTAATAGCTCGTAATTCAAAGCCAATAGATTCGCGGAATTTAATTGCATTCCTAAGTAAGAATTACCCTTCAACTTGGGTTTTCTTGGTTTCAAATTTAATTGGCGCTACCCCAGAACTCTTAGTTAGATTGAATAAATCCCTGGTGACTTCCAGAATTCTTGCGGGCACAATTCGTAAATCAGGTGATGAGGCCAAGGATCTTGGGTTGGCTGCCTCCCTTGCAAAGTCCTCCAAAGATTTAGAAGAGCACGAATATGCAGTTCGATCTGTTGCAGATGCGCTCTCACCTTATTGTTCCTCAACAAATGTTCCAGAATCACCATTCGTTCTGCACTTGGCAAATGTCATGCACCTAGCTACAGATGTAACTGGTGTTCTAAATGATTCGGCAACACCAATTGATATTTTTGCGCTAATCGCCTCGCTTCATCCATCTGCT
>WLJZ01000089.1 GCA_009701525.1 Actinomycetota bacterium | reverse complement strand
TTGCCAGCTTTGAAGGTATTTAGCGCACTTTCATAATCTTCTAGATTGAAGCGATCACTAATCATGACTTGAGGGTTTAATACGCCAGAACTAAACATGTCCACTGCACGATCAAACGAGTGCAGAACAGCCATTGAGCCTGCGATTGTTATCTCTTTGTTGTAGATCCAGAAAGGTTCAATTTCAATCTTTGCTTTCTCGTTTGCAACGCCAAATTGCAAGAAAGTTCCACCAGGCATGACATGAGTAAGTGCTTCTTGAATAGCTTTTGCTACTCCAGTGCAATCAATTACTACATCCCAGCCTCGTGGCTGATTAAGAGTTTTTACATCAGATGTTGCAAAGTCAATTCCAAGAGTGCGAGCTGTCTCTAACTTCGATTCATTTATATCCACTATTGAAACACTTGCCGCGCCATTTCGCTTAGCAAGCTCGGCCATCATTAGCCCCATAGTTCCAGAACCATAAATTAAATAATGTGATCCAGGTATTCGCGGAAGTACGTCATAACCCCGAATTGCACACGAGAGTGGCTCAATGAGTGCCGCCTCAAATACATCAACACCGGCAGGAAGAATATGGCAGTTCTTAACTGGAGTTTTTAAAAGTTCTGCAGCAGCTCCAGGATAAGAAACTCCAAGGGCGTTCCAGTTTTCGCAGAGATTTCCACGGGCGCGCCGACAGTAGAAACACTCACCACAATGTAGCGATGGGTCTACGGCAACTAAGTCACCGATTTTTACTTCAGTTACATTCTTACCAATTGCTACAACTTTTCCAGCCATTTCATGGCCCGGAATTATTGGCAGAGTTGGGGCAAATTCACCTTCTAAAATATGTAAATCTGTTCCACAAATTCCAACGCTAGCGACTTTTACAATTACATCTCGCTCTCCAGGAGTTGGATCTGGAACGCTTTCAATCGATACCTTACCGACGCCAGTAATAACCGCAGCTTTCATGGTTACCTAGTAATTTGCTTTACGTGAGATGGAGTTAATTCAGCAAGTGAACGCACGCCTAGCAACTTCATTGTGCGGACCATTTGCGTACGTAAAATTTCTAGACTGCGATCAACGCCCTCTTTTCCACCGGCCATAAGACCATATAAATAAGCACGACCAATCCATGTGAAGTTCGCGCCAGAAGCTATTGCTGCAACAACATCTGCGCCATGCATAATTCCGGTATCAACATGGATTTCAAATTTCTTACCTACAGCTTTACGCACATCTGGAATCAATAAATATGGAACTGGAGCGCGGTCAAGTTGTCGACCACCGTGATTTGAAAGTGTGATTGCATCGGCTCCGGCTCTTTGAGCAAGAACGGCATCTTCAACGTTCTGGATGCCCTTTACTACTAGATTGCCGTTCCATTGTTTGCGAATCCACTTCAAATCATCAAAGGTAACTGTTGGATCAAACATTGAATCTAAAAGTTCAGCAACTGTGCCTTTCCAGCTATCGAGGGAGGCAAATTTCAATGGATCTGTTGTCAAGAAATTCATCCACCAAGCTGGGCGTGGAATCGCATTTAAAATTGTCTTTGAAGTGAGCGAAGGTGGAATTGTCATTCCATTTCGTACGTCGCGAAGTCTGGCACCTGCTACTGGAACATCTACAGTTAAAACCAAAGTATCAAAGCCTGCAGCTTTGGCACGATCAACTAGCGCCATTGAACGATCGCGGTCCTTCCACATATATAACTGGAACCAGTTACGCCCATCTGGTGCAATATTTGCAACATCTTCGATAGAACGAGTTCCCATAGTTGAAAGAGTGAATGGAATACCGGCATCACGAGCTGCAGTAGCACCGGCATATTCACCTTCAGTCTGCATCATGCGAGTAAACCCTGTTGGTGCGATACCAATTGGCATCGACATTGTTTCACCCAACATTTTTACTGTTGTATCTACAACTGAAACATCTCGCAAAATTCGTGGTTGAAACTCAATTTTCTCAAAAGTCTCACGTGCGCGAGTCAAACTAGATTCGCTATCTGCCCCACCATCTGTGTAATCAAATGGTGCCTTTGGTGTACGTCGCTTTGCAATATCTCTTAGATCATAAATAGTTAAGGCTCTTGAGAGTCGGCGCGCTCGACCATTGAAGATTGGTTTACGAAAGCGCATTAAACCGGCTAGCTCTTTAATTCCAGGAAAGCGGCGTTTAACTTTTAATTGACCCATAGGAAAATACTACACATCGGATTTGGCGGAGTATGCTTCGAATCCTTATGCGCAAGGTCTTGATTCTTAACGAGAACGACAACATTGCCGTCTGCCTTGTGGACTTAGAAATTGGTGAAGTCATCAGACAAGATGGCCTCGACCTTACTCTCGTGAATCGGATTCCACGTGGCCATAAAGTAGCAACAAAAAACATTGAACGAGATGAAGGCATAATTAAATATGGCGAACGTATGGGCCATGCAACCTCACAGATCAAAATGGGTGAGCATGTACATACTCACAACGTTCTCGGCGATCGCCTATCTACGGAACAAACAAAATGAGCATGTCTGGTTTTGACCACGGGAATCGTGGAATTGGCATACGAAACCATCAATTGATACTTCCATCAGTAGTTTGCTCTACCCGAGTTTCAAGTCGAATTGCACGGGAAGTTGGGGCGGTTACATTTGCCCATCAACACGGCTGTGGATTCATCGGTAATGATGTTGGTCGAATCACTGATTACTTTGCGGCGCTGGCCAATCATCCGAATGTTAGTTCTACTTTAATAGTTGGTCTTGGGTGCGAAACTCTTCAAGGAAATGAACTCGCGGATAAGTTACTAACCAAGAATAAATCTACAAATTATTTAGTTACTCAAGAAAGTGGTGGCGTAGCAGGAACAGTTAGCTCAGGAATAGCTGCAGCGAGAGAATTAACAGCAAAATTCCCGAGTGCAAAAACAGTTCTCCCCCGACTGCATCTTGGAATTGATCTTTCAAATGATGACTTCAAAGTTGATGAAGTTGTTGCTGCGCTAACCGATGTCGGAGTTGATATAACGGTTGCAGCTTCACATAAGAACTCTGGACTTAATTTTTCAGATTTAATGGAGGCCGGAGTACATGTAATTCTCTCCTTCCCTGATCCAAATCAACCACCTTCAGGTTTTCCTTTGATACCTACAATTAACGTCTCAAGTGGATCGCCGCTTCATTTAGCAATTTCAAATGATTTTGATTTAGGGCCACAGGCAACTTCCGAAGAAATCATGGCGAAAATTTATAACGTAGTAAATGGCGAACTAACTAAGGTCGAAGCGATAGGCGCTGGCGAAATTATTGCGGCTCGTGAGGTGCGAAGTGTCTGATCAATTAAAAGCATTTGCCAGAGCAGATGGCCGTTGGGGATTACGTAACCACGTCTTAATTCTCCCGCTACATTCAGCGCTTTCGGCGACAGCAAGAAAAATTGCAGATGCATCAATTGGCGCAGTGGGAGTTAGCCATGACTGGTCCGGCGAAATAGATGGAGACTTTGCTCGCATCACTAAAACGATTTCAGGTTTTGCCGCAAATCCAAATAACTTTGCGACAATCTTCCTAACAATTGGTACACCGAATGAGTTAGCAATTATTGAAGTAGCTAAGAAAATAGGACTCTCACGTGCAGAAGTATTAAACGTTGCAGAGTATGGCTCTATGGCCAAAATTGCAGATATCGGGCTTGCTATGGCTAATTCATTAGTTAAAGAGGCCAACTTGCAGTCACGTGTTAGCGCACCATGGAGTGCAATTATTCTTGGGCAAGAATGTGGTGGATCTGATGCGCTATCTGGAATCACCGCAAATCCCGCACTCGGTGTTGCAAGTGATCGCTTAGTCGAACTTGGCGCGGCATCTGTATTAGGTGAAACAACAGAAATTCTTGGCGCCGAACATTTACTTGCGGCTCGCGCAATTACTCCAGAAATTGGCGCTCAAATAATTGAAACAGTTGCAAGGTATGAGCGTTCAATTAATTATGAAGGTATTGATATGCGTGGCGCCCAACCTTCACGCGGAAATATCGAAGGTGGATTGACAACGCTAGAAGAGAAATCATTAGGCGCAGCAAAGAAAGCCGGAAGCGCGCAATTCTCTGGAGTTCTGGAGTACGCCGATCAAGTTCCCAATTCTGGTCTCTACTTTATGGATACCCCAGGGCATGACACCGAACAATTAACTGGTTTTGGTGCCGGTGGAATAAATATTATTGTTTTCACAACTGGACGCGGGACTCCAACTGGTTCGGCCATTGTCCCAACTATTAAAGTTGCAACAAATAGCACGATGGCAAATGCAATTCCAGATTTAATTGATTTAAACGCTGGAACTATTGCAGATGGTTTAAAAACACTTGCTGATGTTGGTGGCGAACTCTTTGAGTTAATACTTGAAGTTGCAAATGGTAAAGCCACAAAAGCTGAATTAGGTTTACATCACGAGTTCTCACTATCTCGGATGTATAACACCGTTATTCGTTGATATTA
>WLJZ01000088.1 GCA_009701525.1 Actinomycetota bacterium | reverse complement strand
ATCATTCCGTTACTTGTTTTTCCATAAGTTTCCCGTGCCGATATCGCAAAGTTACCAGGCAGCACCGCGCCAGGTAACGC
Organism: Actinomycetota bacterium; assembly: GCA_009701525.1. Taxonomy (GTDB): domain Bacteria; phylum Actinomycetota; class Actinomycetes; order Nanopelagicales; family Nanopelagicaceae; genus AAA044-D11. Next base: position 4,422 of record WLJZ01000088.1, on the reverse strand, counting down.
AGCTACAACTAAATCCCCAACCACAAAATTCGTAGCACCGCAGATTACAAAACGAATTTGAGCCTCGCCGCAATCCAAACCAACATATCTAATAGGTTTCTTGTTTCCGCTCAGTTCTTCAATTGATTCCACTTTAGCCACCACTAGCGGACCAGTAAGATCAGAACCTGTGACTACTATTTCCTCTACTTCGAACCCGACATTTACAAATGCACTTTCTAAAGTAGAAAGTGAAATATCGCTCGGCACATTGACGAATTCTCTTATCCATGAAATAGGAATTTTCATTTAATTCCCAATCCAAAACCACGAGTAAAGCGGGTGTCGCCTTCAACAATGTCATGCATATCGGTAATTCCATGACGAACCATTAGCGTTCGTTCAAGTCCCATTCCAAATGCAAAGCCTGAAAATTCTGAGGTATCTATGCCACAAACCTCAAGTACTTTTGGATTGACCATGCCACAGCCGCCCCATTCAATCCAACGACCATTAAAAAAGAAATCAACTTCCGCGCTAGGTTCTGTGAAAGGAAAGAAAGATGGTCGCAATCTAGTTTTTACATCTGGACCAAAAATGCTTTGAGCAAAATAATCGAGAGTTCCTTTTAGATCGGCCATAGTTATTCCACGATCAATAACCAAACCCTCCACTTGACTAAAAACTGGAGTGTGGGTGGCATCTAATTCATCGGCTCGATATGTGCGCCCAGGACAGATTACATAGATCGGAGGTTGATTCTCAAGCATCGTGCGAATTTGCACCGGCGATGTATGAGTGCGGAGCACCAATTTGGAATCTAGAGGCTCAATGAAAAATGTGTCCTGCATAGTTCGGGCTGGATGATCCGCAGGAATATTTAGCGCATCAAAATTCAACCATTCAGCTTCTAATTCGGGACCTTCGGCTACACGATATCCAAGACCAATAAAGAGATCAGAGATTTCATTTGTGAGAATTGTTAATGGATGCAAACCGCCCTTGGGAATATTCGAAGCTGGAAGGCTCACATCTACTCGCTCTTCGATTAACACCCGTGCATCTCTTTCTGCTTCGAGCACTTTCATTCTTGCTTCGTAAGCTGTTGAAACTTCGGCCTTTGCCGTGCCTACAACTTTTCCAAAGGCAGCCTTCTCTTCCGCCGCAATTTTTCCAAGTGCTTGACTAGCTTTTGAGAGTGCCGATTTATCTCCGAGATGTTCTATTTTTACTAATTTAAGAGCTGCTAAATCAGCAGCTGACGCAATTGCAAGTAATGCGCTCTTCGCGCTCTCGTTTACCTCTGCGATGCTTATCGACATAATGCTTAAATCCTACCGAATTCCAACCTCAAACATCGCGATTGCAGCAGCACTTGCAACATTTAAACTCTCGCTGCGCCCGCTCATTGGAATAGAAGCTCTGGAATTGAGACCTGATATTTCTGGCAAACCTCGGGCTTCATTTCCGAAGATTAAAATAGTTCGCTCATTCTTAGGAAGTTCAACGATTGAACCGCTCCCATCCCCTGCCAAAGCAACCGTATAGAAATCATTGGCCTGCGAGAATTCCATTAAATCTTCAAGCGAAACTCCCTGTACTACCGGAATGTGCCATAGCGCGCCGACCGTTGCTCTTACTGTTTTGGGTGAATAAGTATCAACGCTGTTATTCGAAAAAATCACCGCGTCAAAACCGAGCGCTTCTGCCGTTCTTATTACCGTTCCACAATTTCCTGGATCTTGAATCTCCCAGAAATAGGCAATCTTCTTCGCTTCGCGTTGCTTAATTTTATAGAGAGTTATTTCAGTAAATTTACATAGGGCAAGAATTCCCTGAGGTGATTCTGTCTCCGCCATTTCATTCATAACAGCATCTGACACGTGAACTATTGGCGCGTTCGAGAGTAGATCTGGTGAAATCTCCGCAACCAATTTCGCGTAACCTTTTTCAGTTACATATAGGTGAAGAAGAATAGGGGCACCATCAAAACTAGGCGACAAAACTTCGCGAACGCTCTGAATTCCATCAGCGATAAATTCTTTTTCGGTCGCACGAATTTTCTTACCACGAGAACCCAAAAGAGCCTTCACTCTCTCAACATGGGGAGAGTGAAGGCTCGTAATTTGGTTATTAGGCATTTACGACGTGCTTGCGAGCTAATTCAACTAGCGCAGCAAAAGCAGCTGGATCGTTAGTTGCAAGCTCGGAGAGAATGCGGCGATCAACTTCAACACCGGCAGACTTTAATCCTTGGATGAAACGGTTGTAGGTCATTCCGTTTGCACGAGTTCCAGCATTGATGCGTTGAATCCAAAGACGACGGAAATCGCCTTTCTTATCTTTGCGATCATTAAATGCATAAACGAGCGAGTGCGTAACTTGCTCTTTAGCTTTTGAGAACAGACGGGAACGTTGACCACGATATCCGGCTGCGCGTTCAAGTGTTGTGCGACGCTTCTTTGCGGCGTGAACGCCACGTTTTACTCTTGCCATGGTTTATTCCTTCCTGTTACTTCAAGCCGAGCATGCGCTTGGCGGTGAATGAGTTAGGTGCCTTAGCTACTGAATCTCCGCTAAGACGACGTGTTACGCGTGATGATTTGTGTTCCAGAAGGTGGCGCTTGCCTGCACGCTCGTGCATAACTTTGCCGGTTCCAGTTAAACGGAACCTCTTCTTAGCTCCGCTGTGGGTCTTCATCTTTGGCATTCGCTAACCTCCCAGTTAGTAAAACAGTAAAACATTATTTATAAAACTTAAGCTTCTGGTACTACTTCTTCTTCCTTCTTTCGGCTAGCCACTTTCGCAGCTTTTTGCTGAGAAACTGACTGACCTTTCTTAACATTCGTTCCTAAAACCATCGTCATATTTCGACCTTCTTGCTTTGGTGCGAATTCAACGAAAGCTACTTCAGATAATTCTTCAGCCAACTTCATAAGTAAGCGATAACCTATTTCTGGTCTTGCTTGCTCACGGCCACGGAATTGAATTGTCACCTTCACCTTGTCGCCACCTTTAAGAAAACGTTCGATATGTGTCTTCTTAGTTTCGTAGTCATGTGGCTCGATCTTTGGTCGAAGTCGCATTTCTTTAACAACAATATGTGTTTGGTTCTGTCTTGCCTCACGTGCTTTTTGCGCGATTTCGTATTTGTACTTTCCGAAATCCATCACTTTGCAAACTGGAGGTTGGGCCTCTGGTGCAATTTCAACGAGGTCTAAACCGACTTCATCTGCCATTTTTAGTGCAGTGTCGATATCTACAACGCCTACTTGTTCACCGGAAAAACCAATCAGACGAACTTGCGGAACGCGAATCCGATCGTTGATTCTTGGCTCAGTGCTGATAACTTCTCCTCCCTGGTTAATCGCCCTCTTAAAATAGATTTGATTCTATTTTTGAAAGCAGGTGGAGACAGTCGCAAATGCAGGTTCGAAAAACCTGTAAAGACCAATCCGCCGGGGCGAAAGAGGTGGGAGCGACTAGCTCCACTTGATTGCGCAAGGCTACCTCAAGAGCTAGATATCTAGAAATCGTTGATTTAGCGCTATCCCCCGATAGCGTGAACGCCACCGTCAACATGGATTATCTCGCCTGTGGTCTTCGGGAAGAATGGTGAAAGCAAGGCTACGGCTCCCTGGGCTGCTGGAATTGGATCGGCTAGATCCCAGAACAGCGGCGCTCTGGAGTTCCAAACATCTTCAAAATCTTGAAATCCCGGAATTGATTTAGCCGCCATAGTTTTAATAGGACCCGCTGCAATTAGATTACAACGCACATTTTCTGAGCCTAGATCTCTCGCTAAATAACGATTAGCAGATTCAAGCCCGGCTTTTGCTACACCCATCCAGTCATATTTTGGCCAGGCAACTGTTGCATCAAATGTCAGACCAACTATCGCGGCGCCAGCTTCTTTATTGAAAAGTGGCTTGCAAGCCATGGCGAGTGATTTATAGGAAAACGTTGAGACGTGAACCGCTGTTGCTACATCTTCCCAAGTTGTATTTAAGAAGTTGCCACCAAGTGCGGCTTCTGGTGCAAAACCAATTGAATGAACTACTCCATCCAAGCCAGGCAGGTGCTCTTTGACCAAGCTGGCAAGGCGATCTAAATGTTCGACACTTGTAACATCTAGTTCGATAACTGGAGCGGGCTTTGGAAGTCTTGTGGCGATTCGATTTGTAATACTTAGCGCTCTGCCAAAAGATGTTAGAACTACATTTGCGCCTTCCTCTTGCGCAATTCGCGCAATATGAAATGCGATAGACGATTCAGTTAAAACTCCAGTAACCAGAATATTTTTGCCTTCGAGTATTCCCATTTAATGCCCCATTCCTAAACCGCCATCAATTGGTATGACTGCCCCACTTATGTATGCCGCGGCTGGCGAGGCTAAGAACGCAACAACTCCCGCAACTTCATCAGGCGTTGCAAATCTAGCT
>WLJZ01000087.1 GCA_009701525.1 Actinomycetota bacterium | reverse complement strand
AGTGTTTCCAGTTGCGCCAGAGTTAGTTGAGCCACCAGAACTTGATTGTGAAGTGTTATTCAAAACTGTTCCAGAATTTCCACCGAATACTTGATCAAGAGCGCCCTTAAGTGAGTCATCAAATCCAATTACATCGCCAAATGAAACCAGAACTTTCTGGAGTAATGGATATGCCGAAGTATTTGACGTTGCACGAACATAAACTGGTTGGACGTAAAGCAATCCACCACCAACTGGAAGTGTTAACAAGTTAGCAAGTACCACATCGGATCCACCTTGGCGGAGCAATGAGAGCGCTTGTGCTACTTCTGGTTTCGCTTCAAAGTTTGATGCAACTTGTGAAGGACCGGAAATATTTGTTGAACGTGGAAGCTGGAGAACTGAGATCTTTCCGTAATCTGAGCCGTAATCAGAATTAACAACCGCAAATGCAGTTAAGTTCTGACGGTTTCCGCGAGGAACAAAGGATGAAGTTATTGAGAAAGCAGCTTTATCTTGCCCAGGAACTTTTAGCGTCATGTAATAAGGAGGTTGAATTCCGGCATTTGCACCCATTGAAGATGGATCGGTAGGTACGCGCCAGAAGTCTTGACCACCATAAAATGCATCAGCAGTTTTGACGTGATAGGTGCTTAGTACATCGCGTTGAACTCCGAATAAATCTTCTGGGTAACGGATGTGCTCTAGCAATGATTTAGACATCGCACTCTTAGGAGTAACTGTTCCCGGGAATGATTTGCTCCATGTCGCTAAGACTGGATCTTTGGTATCCCACTGGTAAAGCTTTACGGTGCCGTCATAGGCATCAACTGTTGCCTTAACTGAGTTTCGGATATAGCTAACATTTCTACTTGCAAGTGAGGCAACCGCTGTTGAGCTAGTGGTTACTGAGTTAGTTGTGGCATCAGCCAAGTTGGTCTTCTTTGAATATGGGTAGCCGTTGCTAGTTGTGTAGCCATCAACAATCCAGAGGATTCGACCATCTACAACTGCAGGATAAATATTTCCATCTAGCGTTAGCCAAGGTGCAACTTTCGCAACTCGCTCACTTGGATTACGGTTAAATAAAATTTTGGAATCTGAGTTAATTAAGTTTGAAAGCAGAATTCGTTGCTCTTGATACTTAATTGCGAATAACAAACGAGTAAAGATGTTGCCCATTGGCACTCCACCCTTACCGGTGTAGGTGTAGTTCTTCTGGCCGTTTGCAGAATTATCATCTGGATAATCAAGTTCGGTTGGCTTGCTACCTTTGGCGCCACCAATAATTGAATAATCTGGAACGTTCTCACCAAAGTAAACGCGAGGTTCAAATTTTCCTAAACCAGATGTTGGCGGAATGTCACCAACGCTAAATGTTGGCTTGCCATCGGTGTCAATGGTATTTCCCAGAGCTGAAACAAAACCGAAGCCGTGGGTATAGACCAAGTGGTCGTTAATCCAGTTACGTGCTGGATTGCCTTCGATATTCAATTCTCGAACCGCGACGACAGAATCGCGCTTAACGCCATCAATTACATAGCGATCGACATCTAGTGAATCCGCAAAGTTGTAATAAGGCTTTATTTGCTGCAACTGACGGAATGTTGATGGCACGACATTTGGATCTAATAACCGAATGTTAGAAATCGTAGTTTCATCATTTTTCAATTGACCAGCTGATGTCTCAATAGTTGCTTGGTAATCCGTGACCTTTACATCGCTAAGCCCATATGCGGCACGAGTAGCTTCAATATTGCGCTGAATGTATGGCGCTTCCTTTGAAGATTCACTTGGCTTAACTTGGAATTGTTGAATAGCTGCTGGATAAACCCCAGCGATTAAAAGTGATGAGATAACTAGAAGGCTTACACCGGCTGCAGGAAGTACCCATGAGCGGCGGATAATATTTGCAAAAAATAGAAGCGCGCAGATCAGTGAAATTCCAGCCAAAATAGATTTGGCGGGTAGCAGCGCATTTACATCGGTGTATGAAAGTCCGGTTATTAGCTTTCCCTCTTTTAGTTCCAGGGCGTAGCGATCAAACCAATATGCAACAGCTTTGATTAGAACCAAAATTCCTAAAAGAACTGAGAGTTGAACTCTTGCTGCAACTGTTGTCTTATCTTCGGCTGCTTGCAATCTGATTCCGCTATATAGATAGTGAACTGCTGCAGCTGCGATGATTGTTAAAACGAGAGTTGAGATTGCCCAGGCAATTAGCGATTGGTAGAACGGCAACTTAAAGACGAAGAACGAGATATCCATTCCGAATTGCGCATCTTTAACTCCGAAGGTGGTTGCGTTCTTAAATTGCAACCAGGATTCCCAGAGACTCATGCCTGAGGTTCCGGCAAAGTAGAAGAATCCAACTGCAATTGCGATTAATACCCAGCGACGAATCGGTTCTAGTTGTCCGCGATAACGCTCTAAATTGTCAGCTTCGATTGAAACTGGAACATAAATTGGGCGACTTCTATATGCGAGATAAACGTTTGTTGTAATAAAGAGTGATGTGATGAGTCCAAAGAAAATAAACAAAGTTACTTTCGTGGTTAGAACTGTGCTCCAGACTGAGAAGAAATCAACTGATCGAAACCAGAGTAGGTCGGCATAGAAACCACTCATACCAACCATGATTGCGCCGAGAATAACCAGGGCAATTACGGTGGCGGCGAGTGGGCCTGGACGTTTTGGCTTCAAAGGATTTGCTGGAAATTGAAATGAACTCATGTCCATACTCTACCTAGTGCGAAAAACTGGGCAAACCAAAAAGTTAAATTGTTGCGAAATTCAGCCTGAACAATGCAGGGAGGCGGCAATCTTTGGGCTCATTAAACCGTGGAACGCCTCGGTTAGATTTGAAACTGCCACTAACTCCAGCCCCTTGGGCTTAACTGTTATATCTCTGCAATTACTTTGCGGGAAAATAGCAATGCTTGCTCCGGCTTTACTCGCGGCAATTAGTTTCTGATCGATGCCCCCGATTGCGCCAACTTTTCCAGCCTCGTTAATCGTTCCAGTGACAGCAATTTTTCGGCCAGCCACTAACTCAGGAAACTTTAACTTAGTTATAAGGGCGAGCGAGAAAGCTAGACCGGCACTTGGCCCGCCAACTTTTTTCATCGCAAACTTAATATCAGATTTACTCCAACTTAACTCTTCTTCGGGATTAATCTTCTTTAAGAAATTTGCAGCAGCTAACGCTGCGATAGTTTCAGAATTTTCCATCTCTCTCTTCGCTGCCTTGCTGGCAGATTTAGTTGTTTCGCCAATGTCATAAACCATTTCATTTGGTAGTACAACTGAGTCTCCCGAGATCCAGGCGGCAAGGACTAAGAATCCTGGTGGCCTACTATCTGGATTATTTACAAAGACCGATAACGAATAGAGATTTCCATTGGTCTTTAAAGCCTTCTCCCCTGAAACTTTTATCCCCTTACTTAGAAGGTCGGTTACAGGTCCAGGTGAAATCACTGCAAATGGCGTTGGCACAAAGAGGGCAAAGCTTAGGGTTGCAATTAAGAAGAAGAGTGCGGGTCTTGAGAGATATCTAGGAATCGGGTGTGGAGTCATCGCGGAAACTGTCTTGAAATGATTGAAATTTCGTTACAGAACGATTGGTCTCATTTGCATACTTATCTTTGAATTTTGCAATCCAGATTACATAAATGATTGCGCCCAGGACGGCGAAAAATGGCACCAACCACCAGATAAGTGCAGCAAATGCAGGGCTGCTTGAAGCGGTGGCGGCATAAATCATCTGCACTTAACTACCCCTAGTTTTCTTAATGTTTGCTTAAATTCTTAAGCTGGTGAACCAGCATTGGCACACCATAACAACTCCTAGCCGGTGGCGCTGGAATTTGCTTTCAAAGTTCGGGAAGAAACTTCTTCGAAGCTTGGTTACCTTACATATGATTAACTTGATGGGGCTTAGGAAAGAATTAGGAAAGAATGCGGAAGTTGCGGAAGATTGAAGGGGGCAAACTGTGAGCGGTAATTTTGGCTTTGGTTTTGGCGGCCCAGATGATGAAAACTCCAATGAAAATGGTAAGCCAAATTTCAATGAACTATTCGCACAGCTCTCTAATTTCGGATTAAATCCCCAGACTCTTTTTGCGGCGGCTAGTGGAGCTGGTGCCAATGGGCCATTAATTTCACCAGATGTTCTGCGTGATGTTGCAAGAAAATTTGTAGCTGCTCAAGGTGATCTTCCGATCGGTTCGCAAGATATTGCCCAGACCCAAGTTGCGCTAGACATTGCAAATACTTGGCTCGATGATGCAACTAATTTTCCAGCACTTTCAAGATCTAATATGCCGGCATGGAGTCGACGCGAATGGCTTGATTCAACAGTTACAAATTGGGCGGCGTTAATTGAACCGCTTGCTGATGGGATGGCTACTGCACTAACAAATGTTTTGAAGCAGACGCCGATTAGCGAGGCTTCTGAAGGCGAAGTAAGTGGCGCTGAACTTGCAGCCGTTGCCCCAATCATGCGTGCTTTCATGGGATCGCTGATT
>WLJZ01000086.1 GCA_009701525.1 Actinomycetota bacterium | reverse complement strand
TCCCGCGAAATGGCACTTCTGCCTTACACCTCAACAGCGCGATAAGGGGAATAGAAAATGAAACTTATTCTTACTCGTGAAGTATCAGGTCTAGGACAAGCTGGCGATGTTGTAACCGTCAAAGATGGTTTTGCTCGCAACTACTTATTGCCTCGCGGCAATGCAATCGCTTGGAGCCTTGGTGGCGAGAAGCAGATTGAAGGAATCCGTCGTGCTCGTAGCGCTCGCGAAATTCGCGACCTAGATCATGCAAAAGAAATCAAAGCAACACTTGAAAAGGCCGAGATTGTTATCAAGTCAAAAGCTGGAGCAACCGGAGTTCTATTCGGTTCTGTTACAGACAAGGACATTGCTGCAGGCGTTAAGGCTGCTACAGGTCTAGATATCGATCGTCACCGCGTAAAGGTTGCTGGACATATTAAGAAGCTTGGTAAGTACACCGCGAAGGTTTCACTTCAAGGTCAAATATCTGCCAACATCAACATCTCTGTTGTAGCTATTTAATATCTCTAAATTTAAAAGGCCCATCTCGAAAGAGGTGGGCCTTTTTTAATTCTCTAAATAATCCGCTTTCTTAAATAATGAGATAAAAATAAAAATCTTTACCCACAGCTTTCACCGCTTTTTTGAGCGTAGATGAGGGGTAGCACCAACACTTCTCCACCCTTTATGCACATCTTTTCCACCGCTATCCCCAACTTCTCCACACGCTCACACACAAGGATTTCAAGGCATCTAACACCTCTCACCCCTATCTCATTAAATTACGCACGTTAGAGAAATTTTTCACTGTCAGTGGTCGTTGGGAGGCTATGTCTATGAGCATCGCAGAACTCCCCAACCGTGGAAATAACAACTCCAATCTCTCCAGCAATCGTTCGCCAGCAAATATTGAATTCGAACGCACACCACCACAAGATTTAATTGCAGAGCAAGGCGTGCTCGGCGGTATGTTGCTGAGTAAAGAATCAATTGCAGATGTCGTTGAAATTATTCGCGAACGAGATTTCTACAGACCAGCACACGAACTTATTTACGACGCAATTCTAGATTTGTATGGTCGCGGCGAACCTGCCGATCCAGTAACTGTTGCGGCTGAATTAACAAAGCGTGGCGACATCGCTCGTGCCGGTGGCGCACCTTATCTACACACACTTATTAACTCAGTTCCAACCGCAGCTAACGCTGGTTATTACGCAAAGATTGTTCGCGACCATGCAATCATGCGTCGACTTGTAGAAGCCGGTACCAAGATTGTTCAACTCGGATATTCCGGTGAAGGCGAAGTTGATGATGCAGTAGATCAAGCATCAGCTGAAATTTTCCAAGTTACCGAACATCGCACAACCGAGGATTACATTCAATTATCAGAGCTTCTTCCTGCTGCACTAGATGAAATTGAAGCGATATCAAATGGCGTTAAAGGCGAAGGCGTTAAGACTGGATTTAAAGATCTCGATACTTTAACTAATGGTCTACATCCAGGAAACATGATTGTTCTAGCAGCGCGTCCTGCAGTTGGTAAATCAACACTTGGTTTAGATATTGCGCGACATGCTTCAATTCACAACGGGGATCCTTCAGTTATTTTCTCGCTTGAAATGAGCCGCTCAGAAATCACAATGCGTATGCTCTCTGCAGAAGCGCGAGTTGCACTTAACAACATTCGATCTGGCGCGCTTACCGATGAAGAGTGGGGCCGCTTAGCAAAGCGCATGGGCGAAATTTCACAAGCTCCGTTATTTATTGATGATTCTCCAAACCTTTCACTTATGGAAATTCGTGCAAAGGCGCGTCGCCTTAAGCAACGTCATGGTCTGAAATTAATTGTTATCGACTACCTTCAGTTGATGACCGCAGGCAAGCGCGTTGAAAGCCGTCAACAAGAAGTCTCTGAGTTCTCTAGAAATCTAAAGTTGCTTGCAAAAGAGTTAGATGTACCAGTAATCGCGATTTCACAGTTAAACCGTTCACCAGAACAGCGCGCTGATAAGAAGCCAATGCTCTCTGACCTCCGTGAATCTGGTTCTATTGAACAAGATGCTGACGTGGTAATTCTTCTCCACCGCGATGATATGTATGACGGCGCCAATAGATCTGGCGAAGCTGATTTGATTATTGCTAAGCACCGTAACGGACCAACGCGAACAATCACAGTAAGTGCGCAACTACACTTTGCGAGATTTAGCGATATGGCACCGAGCTACGCACAGAACGCTGAGAGCTTCGTAAAAGATAATTAAATAACTGGCGAAAGCTTTCCAGTTTCAACGCTAAAAATTGCGCCCATAACCTTTATATTTTTAGCAAGCAACGGATAACTTTCAATTCTTTGGGTATCTGTTATTAGCGCCTTCATCTGATCTTTCACGGTACGAATTTCAATTCCGCGAGTATCAACTCCAGATTTTTCTAGAATCGCAGCATGAATTTCATGTTCCTCACCACTAGCCATTCGACAATCAGTATGTGGCATTACGAGAACACGATTTACTCCAAGCAAATGTGTAGCTAAAACTAAAGTACGGAGCACATCCTCTGTTACGCGCGCGCCAGCATTTCGAAGAATCTTGGCATCGCCTGCTTCCATTCCGACAATATGTAGCGGATCAATTCGAGAATCCATACATGTAACAATTGCTAGACCCTTGAGAGCTTGACCTGTTAAACCCTGTGATTTAAAAGTGCTGGCATATTCTTTATTAGCACCAAGGAGATCTGCGAAATTTTCCATGTGCGAAATTTACCCTAAATACTTGTACGTGCGCGGTTTGCTAAATAGATACCGACGAGTACAACAAGAGCGCCGATGGATTGAATGAAAGTTAACTTCTCAAATAAGAATATCCAAGCGAAGATTCCACCAAAGACCGGCTCGAGCATTCCAATCGCACTAGAAGTTGCGGCACTTAAGCCACGAAGGCCATTTAAAACTAAGAAGTATGGAATTGCAGTACCAAAGAGCACAACCCATAAAACTAAATAAAAAGTGGGAACTGAACTACCTTCAAGGCGTCCGGTTAGATCAACGACTTCAGTAAGTTTTGCGAACGGGAAATTCCACCAAGGCTGGATGAGTGCAAAGAAGAGCGATGAAATTCCAAGTCCCCATGCCATCGTCGCCTCACTTGATTTGGTTCCGACTAATTTCTCGCCAACAAGGAAATAGACCGCCAAGGCCAGCGCATCTAGAAGCGCAAAAATTATTCCAAGGCCATCAAGAGTAAGCCCGCGCCAAACTTGCGCGATAAGCAGAAGGCCAGTTAGACCAACTACTAAACCCCACCACATCAATTTAGATACCGCTTTTTTCTGAATGAAGCGCATCCAGAGCGCGATCCAAATCGGAGCCGTGAATTCAATGATTAAGGCAATTCCAACATTTAAACGCAGAATTGCGATGAAGTAGAAAACATTAACCGCAGCAAAACCAAAAACTCCAAAGACAATAAGTATTGGAAGCTCTTTCAATTCAATACGCAGTGATTTTTTGTTCTTGAAAAATACATAGGTAAAGAGAATCAAGAATGCGCCTAGAGTTCTAATTTGGGTTAAGCGCCAAGCAGATAAACCGCTCTCCATAGCTAATTTCGCCGGAATACTACTTGCAGCAAAGAAGATTGAGCCAAGGACTAAATAACCCTCATGTCGTAAATTCTTAAGCACGGTGGATTCTAGCGGTTAATAAGTGCTAAAACGCGCTTTCAGGTATCTCCATCAGATCGCCGGATTCGCTCAAAACTATTTTTAATTCAGCTTTGATATGAGGCAGAACAGTTCTTACAAAGAATTTTGCAGAAGCAATCTTGCCGGCATAGAAATCCGCATCGCGGCCAGGGTTTGCAGATTTAGCAATTGCAATTTCTGCCTGACGCAATAACAACCAAGCAATAATTACTTCACCAACAGACATAAGAAGGCGAGTTGTATTTAAGCCCGCTTTGTAGATCTTCTCTGCGTTCTCTTGTGATTCCATCGCAAAGCCAACAAGAGTTCCAGTCATTGCATTTAAATCTTCAAGAGTTTTTGCAAGTGCAATTTTCTCTTCTGCAAGTTCGCCACCTGATGCAGCAAAGGCCGCAATCTCTTTTCCTAATAAACCAAGAGCCCGGCCGCCATCTTTAATGATTTTGCGGAAGAAGAAATCCAAACCTTGAATTGCAGTAGTGCCTTCATACAAGGTATCGATCTTGGCATCACGAACATATTGTTCAAGTGGCCAATCTTGGGTGAAACCAGATCCACCAAATGTTTGTAGCGATTCGGTTCCAAGTAGAACCCAGGACTTTTCACTGCCATAACCTTTTACGATTGGAAGCAACAAATCATTTAGCGCTTCCATATCAGCCACTTTGTCAGCATCGTTAGCTGCTTTAGCAAGCATGATTTCATCTTGAATTGATGCGGTGTAAAGAATCAACGCACGCATACCTTCGGAATATGATTTTTGAACCATGAGCGAGCGACGAACATCTGGGTGATTAATAATCGTTACACGTGGGCTGGCCTTATCTGCTGCCTTAGTTAGATCCGGGCCTTGTACGCGCACTTTGGCATA
>WLJZ01000085.1 GCA_009701525.1 Actinomycetota bacterium | reverse complement strand
TCAACATCTTGGTCGAAATCGATTTTGTAGTTGCACTCTAAATGACATATCAATTTGCGGCAGAACTAGCTGGGCGCACCATTGTCATCACTGGCGGTGGGCGCAGCATTGGACGCGAAATGGCGACTGCAGCTGCTGCCGCAAAGATGAAAGTTGCGATTCTAGAAGTTAATAAAGAAACTTTAGATCGAACCGTCTCCGAGCTTAAGCAGCAAGGTGGCGATGTAACTGGCTATGTAGTTGATCTTCAAGTTGAGTCAGAGATAATCAATGCGATTGCACAAGTTGAGAAAGATTTCGGCAAGATTGAAGTTTTAGTAAATAACGCCGCCTTTCATGACAGCGCAGAACTTCTCGACTCCTCGCTTGAAATGTGGAATAAGACATTTGCTATAAATACTGCAGCACCCTTTTTATGTATCAGAGCAGTGCTTCCCGGCATGATTGCGCGCAAGAGTGGTGCGATTATTAATATCGGCACTGTTAACGCCAAAATGATGATTGGCAGCGATTCCTATACTGCATCTAAGGCAGCACTTCACGCCCTTACTCGCACCGTTGCGGTTCGCTACGGAAAGCACAACATCCGATGCAACACCGTTGTTCCCGGAACAATTGCCACCGAAGTTTGGCAAGAGCGCATCGATCGCAATCCAGCAGTCTTTGAGCAATTAAAATCTTGGTATCCACTTGGAAGAGTCGGCACGCCTTCAGATATCACCGCAGCAGTTCTCTATCTAGCATCTGATCAAGCACCTTGGATGACTGGCACCGAATTTCTAGTTGACGGTGGTCTACTCGCCGGATTAGCACCGATGTATCCAGTAGTTGAAGGTTCTGATTAAAAATGTCCGATAACACCTTCACAGTTCGCGGAGCCACAATTATTGATGGCTCTGGTTCTGCTGGCGTTAAGAACGATGTTGTAGTTGTCGATGGCAAGATTGCTGAAGTTGGCAAAGTAATTAAGGGCAATGAACGCGGCAAGATTGTTGATGCGACTGATTTAACACTTAGCCCAGGCTTTATCGATATGCATGCGCACTCAGATCTTGCAGTTATTAGCGACCACGAACATTTAGCAAAAGTTACCCAAGGCGTAACCCTTGAAGTAGTTGGCCAAGATGGTCTGAGTTATGTGCCATCAGATGAATCAACTCTTGCAGTATTGCGTGATCAATTATTTGGTTGGAATGCCGATCCCGCAGGAATCGATTGGAAATTTAGATCGGTAAAAGATTATCTAAACGTTGTAGATCGCGGTGCGGCAGTAAATGTTGCCTATCTAATTCCACACGGCAATGTCCGAATGCTCGCTTGCGGCAATGAACCTGGTGAAGCATCACCAGAACAGTTAAAACATCAACTCGCTTTAGTTGAAGAAGGAATGCAGCAAGGCGCAGTTGGAATGTCGGGCGGTCTTACCTATGTTCCTGCGATGTATGCCAGCAACGAAGAGATTTCAAAGCTTGCAGCAGTTGTGGCTAAATATGGCGGTTTTTACTCACCGCACCACCGAAACTATGGCGCAAACTTTCTAGATGCCGTAGATGAATGTATTGAAATAAGTCGATCTTCTAAGTGCGCACTAAATCTTACGCACTGCCATATGAGCGCCCCGATATTCCACGACAAGACAGATTTACTCTTCGATAAATTAGCGAAAGCCGAGCTCGATGGCATCGATGTAACACTAGATACTTATCCATATTTAGCAGGGTCAACTTATCTACATGCACTTCTACCATCATGGTGTCAGGCTGGCGGCAAAGAAGCGATGCGCTCTCGCATTATCGATCCCCAAAATCGTTTAAAAATTATTAACAATCTAAATATCTCTGGCTCTGATGGCAATCAAGGTGGCGTTGTTAATTGGGCTTGCATCGTTATTGCTGGTGTTACACAGAAACATAATGAGAAGTATGTTGGCATCTACTTAATTGAAGCCGCTAAAGCTGAGGGCAAAGAACCCGTAGAGTTCTATCTTGATTTAATTGTTGATGAAGATTTCAAAATATCTTGCATCCTGCACTCTGGATATGAACCAAATGTTCGCGCAATCATGCAACATCCAAAGCATATGGTTGGAACAGATGGCATTCTCACCGGAAATCGACCACACCCACGCGGTTATGGAACCTTTGCTAGATACCTTGGCGTCTATGCCCGCGAGGAGAAAATTCTTACGATCGAAGGCGCAATCAATCGCATGACTGGGCGACCAGCAAAACGGTTATCGCTAAAGGATCGCGGACTTATTCGCCCGGGATATATCGCAGATCTAACTCTATTTGATGCTTTGACTGTGAAAGATCGTTCAACTTATGAAGAGCCAAGGCTTCCAGCAGCCGGTTTTGAACATGTATGGATCAGCGGAGTTAAGACTTTAAATAGTGGCAAACGCACAGGTGAATTACCTGGCCGCGCTGTTAGAAATAGCTAGTAGCTTTTACTTAACGCTTCCTGCGGTTAGGCCACCAACTAAGTATTTTTCAATACTTATGAAGAGGATTACTACAGGGATAATTGCGATTGCAGTTGTTGTGAAGAGATATTCCCAAGCCACGTCATACTGCCCAACGAATGTGGTGATACCAGTTGAAATCGGTTGCCGTGCCGGCGAACTAACAACGGTGAGTGCGACGGTGAATTCGTTCCAGGTCGCAACAAAGGTGAAGATCACCGCAGTCACAAGTCCAGGAAGAGTTACGGGAAGAACAATTCGACGAAGCGCAGAGAATCTGGTGCAACCATCAACCATCGCTGCTTCTTCAATTTCTACTGGAACACTTGCAAAGAAGCCAGATAAGAGCCAGACGGCGAAAGCTAAGTTAAAACCAGCGTTAACAATAATTAAAGCTAGCCAGGTATCTAATAATCCGAAGAATTTAACTTCGCGGAAAATTCCGATAATCAAGGCGGTAGGGGAGAACATCTGAGTTGCTAGAACCAGTAGCAAGAATGCAGAGCGTCCGCGGAAGCGATTTCGCGCCACGTAATATGCAGCCGGTACCGAAACGATTAACACCAAGAGAGTTGCACAGATTGAAACAACAATGCTTGCTGTTAAGAATTTAGCTATTGGGGCCTTTGACCAAACTTCGATGTAGTTATCGAACTGCCATGATTGTGGCAGGCGCTTTGTTGGGCTTGAATAAAGTTCGCCATGAGGTTTTAGCGATGTTAAAAGCATGTTGATATATGGATAGATAAAGAAGAGACCAACCATGTATGCGCTGATTGCAGTCGCTGCCTTCTTGGGTGTCCAAACAAATTTCATTTTTTGTTTACTCATGCTTGGTCTCGAGTCGCTTTGGTGACGCGCAGATAAATCAGCACGATCAACATGATGAAGCCGAAGTTAATTACACCAAGGGCGGTTGATGGCCCCATGTTGTATTCAACGAAGGCCATTTTGTAGGCAAAAGTTGTTGTTGTATCGGTGTTATAGCCCGGGCCACCGCGGGTTAGCGCCCAGATAATTGGGAAGGAGTTAAAGACGTTAATTAAGTTGATAATCGTGGCAATAAGCAATGAATTACGTAGCAATGGGAATTTAATTCCACGGTAGACCTGCCAAGAATTAGCGCCATCTACCTGCGCCGCCTCGACGATGTCATGTGGGATTGATTGCAATCCGGCCAAGATTACGAAAGTTGTGAATGGAATCGAAACAAATACCGCAACCCAGATAAGAACGAAGAATGAATATCTCGGATCTCGAAGCCAGTCGACTGGTTGGCCATCTTGAAGTCCAAGTTGGCGCAGAGTTAAATTGAATTCACCTGAAGTTAGTTCAAGCATCCACTTCCAAATAATAGAAGTCATAACAACAGATGCCGCCCATGGAACGATCATGGCCCAGCGCACGAATTTGCGACCAGGGAAGCTCTGGTTAATTAATTGCGCAAGTGGGAGCGAGATTATTACCGTTAAGAAAACTACGGTTAGAACCCAAATTACAGTTCTAATTGCGATAGTTCTTAGATCTGGATTTTCAAATAATTGTTTATAGTTTCCAATGCCGTTAAAGCCTTCAAGGGCGCCGGCTGAAGTTATCTTGGTGAGCGAGATTCGAATTAACTCAATCGCTGGCCAGACCACAACTAAAAGAATCAAAAGTATTGCCGGACCTATCCACGGCAGCGCACTTAAAATTGAGTTTGCTGGGCGACGATTCTTAACCTTCTTCGTAGCCAAACTTGTTGCAGTCAACTCAATTGCTCCTTAATAAATTACTTGCTAAAACTTAAGAAATAGGGCCTTGGTGGCTATTAACCTACCAAGACCCTACCTCAATTACTTGTATTGCTTACTTTTATTGCTAACTGCTAATTGCTTGGACTAATTACTTAGTACCTGCAGCAACAGCAACCTTTTGGATCTTATCTAGAACAGTCTTTGGGTTGTAGATAACTCCGGTACCAACCTGAGTTGCAAGTGTTCCTGCAACCTTTGGCCAAGCAGCTAGATCTCCTGGGTAGAAGATTGCGTTTGGAAGTTGGTTAATGAATGGAAGCAATGAAGAGTCCACAGCTGTTGAAGCTGACTTAGTTGCTGGAATGAATCCACCAGCAGCCTTTAGGAATCCTGCGTAGTTATCTGGCTTGAATAGGAAGTTCATCCACGCCTTAACTGCTGCTTCGTTTCCTGGCTTCTTGAATGCCATGAAGTA
>WLJZ01000084.1 GCA_009701525.1 Actinomycetota bacterium | reverse complement strand
TCGGAGTTGCTGCCGCTAAGAAGAAATTTAATCTCTCTAATTTAGATGTACGTGAATTAGTGACATCAGGAACTAGTTTTGATCGTGAGAACCGCATCGAATTTCTTGTAAAAGCCAAATATGACTTAGTGATCGGTGTTGGCCCAACATTCAACGAGGCCATGACTTTTATGTCTGAGAAATATCCGGAATCACAATTTGCAATTGTGGCAAGTGCCGGCGTGGAATCAATCAACGTTAGTTGCATGAATTTTCGTGGAGAACAGAGCGCATTTCTTGCTGGCGTGATGGCATCGCTAAATTCAAAGAGCAAGAAAATTGGATACTTGGGCGATACTGCTAATTCCTCAAATGAGTTAGCTCTTCTAAATTTCGCGGCCGGTGCGAAGTATGCGGTGCCTAAGGTAAAAGTTTTGGCTAGAAACTCTGGCAATACTTCAGATACTGAAGTTAACTACTTTAGTTCGCAGAATGCAGATGTCATATTTTCAACCTGGTCACGTAACGGAACAATCATTAACGCAATTACAAATGCGAATAGCGCAAAGAAGAGCATGAAGTTAATTGGAATAAAGCCCGAGCAGTTCTATCTATCTAGCAAAGCTGCAAATAAGGTCTTAATCGGCTACGTCAATCAAAGACTAGATCTTGCAGTTTTAGATCTATTTGCTGCTGCATTATCCGGAGAGAGCATTACTGAAATCGTAGATTCAAAGAATGGTGTATTTGGTAAGAACTACACCGTTGCTAACGGTGGCGTCGAATTGCGAGCCACAAGTGCAAATCAAGCCTCTATAAGCGCAGTTGCCCGAGCTAAAGCAGCAATTCTGGCTAAGAAAATAGCGGTAGTTAAGTAACGCTTAAATTCCGATTGGGTGCCAGACCGTCTTTATCTCCATGAAGTTACTCATTCGCTTAGTTGATTTAGAATCGTTGAAAACATAAATTCGTTTCAAGTTTTCAGAACCAAGCTCCTTAACTTCAGCCAAATCTTTACTTCCCAGACCCGTAGCATCCACGCCATCAATCTCCATGTGAGAGCCAACCCATGTTACAAATTGGTCTAATTTTCCAGTGAGAATATTTACAACACCTGCTGGAACATCACTTGTTGCTAAACACTCTGCAAGGGTTATTGCGCATAATGGATATTTCTGGCTTGCAATCAAGATTGCAGTATTTCCAGTCGCGATTACCGGTGCAAGTGCGGAGACCAAATTAAGGAGCGAAGGCTTAGAGTCAGCAAATATTGCAACTACACCAAGACTCTCTGGAATCGAGAAGTTGTAGAACGGTCCCGAAACTGGGTTTGTAGAACCAGATATTGAATCAATTTTGTCGCACCAACCGGCATACCAAACCCAGGTATCAATCGCACTTTGGACCTGGATTTTTGCAGCAGCAGGAGTGAGACCTTCCTGTGCAACTAACTCTGCAACAAATTGATCTATTCGTCCCTGCATAATTTCGGCAACCCGATAAAGAATTTGGCCGCGATTAAATGCTGTAGCGCTAGACCAGCCACTATGTGCTGCACGCGCTGCTACAACAGATTCACGTAAATCTTTTCTAGAACCATTGCATGGATTAGCTAAGAATTTACCTTTGGCATCGAGAATTTCATAGACTCGGCCTGATTCACTTCGTGGAAAACTTCCATTAATAAATAATTTATAAGTTTTCATAACATCAATGCGCATTTTAATTATCGCCCTTCAAATATCCGGCCAGCCCATGTCGGCCGCCTTCACGTCCCCAACCAGATTCTTTATATCCGCCAAATGGGCTTGCTGGATCAAATTTATTAAAGGTATTTGCCCAAATAACTCCGGCGCGAAGTCGCTCTGCAGTCCAGAGAATTCTCGAACCTTTATCGCTCCAAATGCCAGCAGATAAGCCATATGGCGAGTTGTTCGCCTTCTCAATTGCTTCAGCTGGGGTGCGGAAAGTTAGAACAGAGAGAACTGGCCCGAAGATTTCTTCACGCGCAATTCTGTGTGATTGTGAAACGCCGGTAAAGATTGTTGGGGGATACCAGAAACCACTCTTTGGCAGAATGCAATTTGGACTCCATCGCATAGCTCCTTCGATATCGCCAGAATCTGCAAGCTCTTTGATGCGAGCAAGTTGGGCGCTGCTATTTATCGCACCTAAATCTGTGTTCTTATCCATTGGATTACCTACGCGAATTAAGCTAATTCTATTCTTTAATTTTTCGAGTAATTCATCTTGAATGTTCTCTTGAACGAGTAATCGCGAACCAGCGCAGCACACATGCCCTTGATTGAAGAAGATTCCGTTTACTATTCCCTCTACTGCTTCATCTATTGGCGCATCTTCAAAAACTATATTTGCGCCCTTGCCGCCAAGTTCTAGCGTCGCACTCTTCTTAGTGCCGGCAATTGCTTTTGCTATTGCTTTACCTACGCCGGTAGATCCGGTAAATGCAACTTTATCTACACCAGGGTGATTTACTAAGTGCGAACCAGTTGTGCCATCTCCAGTAATAATATTTACAACACCTGCCGGAAGCCCTGCTTGTTGGCAAACTTCAGCAAACAAGAGCGCAGTAAGTGGAGTGGTCTCTGCTGGTTTAAGCACAACAGTATTTCCAGTTGCAAGTGCTGGTGCAATTTTCCAAGCGAGCATAAGCATCGGAAAGTTCCAGGGAATTATCTGCGCCGCAACACCATAAGGCTTTGGATTATTTCCTTGCCCTGCATATGAAAGTTTGTCAGCCCATCCGGCGTGATAAAAGAAATGGGCAGCTGCAAGTGGAATATCGGTGTCCCGGGTCTCTCGAATCGGCTTTCCGTTATCAAGAGTTTCTAGTACTGCAAATTCTCGGGATCGTTCCTGCAAAATTCGCGCAATTCTAAAGAGATACTTTCCACGTTCAGCGCCAGGCATCTTTGACCAGGTTTTTGTGAAAGCGTTGCGGGCAGCGGTTACAGCCAGGTTTACATCAGCGAGTTCGGCATATGCAATCTTTGCTAAGACTTCTTCAGTTGCTGGGTTTATCGATGTGAAGGTTTTACCTGACTTGGGTGCTACAAATTTTCCATTAATGAAGAGGCCATATTCAGATTTGATATCAACCAGGGCGGCAGACTCTGGAGCTGGGGCATATTCGAAGTTATTCATATCTGCAGTCGCTCTCTTAATCTAACGTGACGTAATTAGGGCTAGCGTAATACCCATCACGCATCTTCATGCGTTGCATGAGCAAATCATTTAAAAGTGCACTTGCGCCGATGCGAAATAGCGCAGGATCTAGCCATTCCGGTCCAGCCACTTCATTAACCAGAACTAATTGCTTAATAGCATCCTTGGTATTTCGGATTCCACCAGCAGGTTTTACTCCTATCCGAGTACCGGTCATTTTGTAAAAATCTCTCACCGCTTCGAGCATCACATATACAACAGGAGCTGTTGCAGCAGGTGCTACTTTTCCGGTGCTGGTCTTTATGAAATCTGCGCCGGCAAGCATCGCTAAATAGGATGCCTTTCGAACATTATCTAGAGTTACTAGTTCGCCAGTTTCAAGAATTACTTTCAAATGAGCCTTATCACCGCAAAGTTCTTTAATTAATGCGATCTGATCGAAGACTAAACCGAGTTTCCCAGATAAAAATGCGCCACGGTCGATCACCATATCAATTTCACTCGCACCATTTGTTATTGCATCTTTAGTATCTTGAATTTTAACTTCAATGCTCGCTCGACCGGATGGGAACGCAGTTGCGACAGCAGCAACCGGAATATTTTTTCCGCCACCAGCATCTAGCGCTGTTCTAGCAATTTTCACCATGTCGTTATAAACACAGATCGCACCAACTGATGGCACTGTTAAATCTGTTGGATCTGGATAGACGCCCTTTGCACATAGTGCTCTAACTTTCATCGGGGTGTCAGCACCTTCGAGAGTTGTTAAATCAACCATGCGAATCGCAAGATCTATCGCCCAATTCTTGCTCTCTGTTTTAATACTTCTAGTCGCCAACGCTTCAACACGGGCCGTAGCGCCTACTTGATCAACGGGAGATAGGGTATTTAAGAATCTCTTTAGAGATGCTTCGCTCTTATCTGCGAGTAGCGTTGAATTCACGCCACAAATCTAGCACTTGAGAATTAATCTTCAATCAAACAAAGGGTCGCACCGCTGGCAACAGTTTGACCAACATTTACATGCATCTTTGCAATAGTTCCAGCCTTATGTGCGATCAATGGCTGCTCCATTTTCATAGCTTCTAGAACAACTATTAGTTCGCCAACTTCAACCCGATCACCATTGGACTTAACAATCTTGACCACAGTTCCTTGCATTGGGCTTTCTAATGAATCTCCAGCAAGGGCAGTTATCGCATTGCTCTTAACACGGTGGCGCTTCTGGATTGGTTCAGGCGTATGAAGAAGTACTTCAAATCTATGTCCATCTACTTCAGCAATAATTTTCTGGGATGCCGCCTTGGAATCCGCGGTACCTTGTTTAAATGAAAATGCCGAGATTTCATTCTTGAATTCATTTTCGATGTAGCTTGTGTAAACCTTGAATTCTTTGGTGAAGTTTGGATCTTCAACAATTGCACGGTGGAAAGGCAGAGCAGTTGCTAGTCCACCAATATCAAATTCTCGAAGGGCTCGGCGCGCTCGTTCAATTGCCTCTTCGCGAGTAGCGGC
>WLJZ01000083.1 GCA_009701525.1 Actinomycetota bacterium | reverse complement strand
CTGTTCTTGCTGGAATAATTAACGCAGGGACCCCGCTCACAACTTTGATATTTCTTTTAATATTTTTCCGCACCGAAAAAATAGCAAAGCACCAAATTATTGGTTTGATACTTGGCGGAATTGGCGTATTAACAGTCTTAGGAATTTGGAAAGGGATTGGTTCAAGTTCAGCCTCGGGAGTCATTGCTTTACTAGCCGCAATAACTTGTTACGGACTTTCATTCCCAGTGATACGTAAGTATTTAACGCCATTGAAACTTCGCGCAGAGGCACTGGCTGCCGGTCAAGTTACTGCCGGAGCTCTAACCCTTCTACCTTTCTATTTATTTAATGGAATTGCTAAAGATGAATATCGAATGGGACCGATCTTGGCGATGATTGCACTTGGAGTTTTCGGTAGCGGCCTGGCATATATTTGGAATTTTCAAATTGTTGAACGTGCGGGTAGTTCAATTGCAAGCACGGTTACATACCTAACACCTGTAGTCGCAGTTTTCGTTGGTTGGATTTTCTTAGGCGAGCACATCTCATGGCATGAACCTCTGGGTGGTGCGATAGTTCTTCTAGGTGCTGCAACTTCACAAGGAAGATTTACCAGAAAAGCAGCTAAGTAACCCGATGTTAAATAAAGTTACCGCTGCGCTTTTGACGCTCTCTCTTTTAATTATTAATAGTGCGCCAGCAAATGCGCTTACAGTTCCGAATTCATTTAAGAATCTTGCTAGTGCTTCGGTACTTGCTAAACCAGGTATCTTGGTAATTGATCCAATTAGCCAGGCTGAAATCTATGCCAGCCAAGCAGATGTTCCGCGGGCTCCAGCCTCAGTTCTCAAACTGATCTCTTCAGTCACGGCCATTTCTGCATACGGTAGCGATAAGGTCTTTAAAACATCTATTAGTTCAACAGAGGATCCAAATACTTATGTTCTACTGGGTGAATATGATCCTTGGCTTACAACTAGCTCCCATGAAGCAAGGCGATTAAATCGCGCGCTATCTACTAATTTAATTAGTTCAATAGGGTCCAGCACATCAGATTTTTCAGATGTAACTATTGAATTTAATGGGCTTTATGAGAAAGACATTATTAATTTGCGAGCATTCTATGGCAAGAAAATAAAGTTTAAGCGAGTAACAAAATCCGAGATTGCAAAACATGGAGTTCTAAATCCATTAACAGAGGTAAATTCTCCAACCCTCGGCGAAATAATTGGCTTCACACTTCTCTGGAGTGATAATACTTTGGCAGATCGGCTAGCTAGAAACGCAGCAGGCGAATTAGGTTATACGCGAGATAGCAATGGGATGAACAGCGCATTTCAAAAAGTTCTAAAAGATTTGGATGTTAATTCCACTGGTCTGAAAGTTAAAGATGGAAGCGGTCTTTCACATGGAAATCGAGTTTCTGCTAGAACGGTTGCAGAGCTTCTTTGGAAAATTAGAGTTGAGCCAAAATTCCAAGCAATTTATGATGGCCTGCCAGTTGCAGGTAAATCAGGAACGCTAAAGACGCGATTTAAGAAGTCTGGAAAATCAGCAAAAGGTCTCGTAAAAGCTAAAACTGGTTGGATAAACACATCAGTATCTCTGGCTGGTTATGTTGAAGTGGAACATAATGAATATGTTTTTGCGGTAATTGCCAATCATGTTAATCCATCAGAAAGATCCCGTGATTTAGCCAGAAAAACGATAGACAAAATGTTGGCAACTGTCGCTAAAACTGCTGCTGAAGAATGAGTAGGCTTACGCAGTGAGTAAAATAAAGATTTCGCCTTACATCGCGCTAATGAAATTGCGCGTCGTAGAACTTTTGCTCGTTACTACTCTTCCAGCACTGTTCTTAGCCGCAAAAGGGATTCCGCCACTTGGACTAACGTTTGCAACTCTTTTAGGTGGAACTCTTGCGGCAGGTGCATCAAATGCATTTAATATGATTATCGAAGTTGATTCTGATCGCCTTATGGCAAGAACTTCTAAACGTCCAATTGTTAGTGGCGCTGTTACTGAAACTCAAGCTTTTATCTTCGCTTCAGCTCTCACCATTATCTCGTTAACTATCTTCTCAATTTTTACAACTGTTCTTGCCACGGTATTAACTGCCGCCGCAATTGTCTTCTATGTATTTGGCTACACGATTGGACTTAAGCGCAGAACTTCTCAGAATATTGTTTGGGGTGGAATTGCTGGTTGCATGCCGGTTTTAATCGGCTGGGCTGCGGTGACAAACTCCCTATCGCTAACGGCATGGCTTTTCTTTTTAGTTATTTTCTTCTGGACTCCTCCTCACTTCTGGGCATTAGCGATTAAATATAAGGACGATTACGCAGCAGCTGGAATTCCAATGCTGCCTGTTGTGGCATCAATTAAATCTGTTGAGAAGCAGATGTGGTTTCACACAATTGGAATGTTCATAACTTCTCTTGGCGTCAATTGGAGTGCACAACTTCCGTGGTGGTGCTGGGTTATAACTATCGCGATTGCACTTGGTTTCGCCTTGGAATTAATGAAGATTGATGGACCAGATTCAAATAAAGCTGCCGCAAAGTTATTCCAGTGGTCAATCACATACCTAAGCGTTTATTCACTCCTGCTAGTTATCGCAGCGCTTGTTGTAAATCCTTAATCAAATCCGTCGGGTGTTCAAGACCAACCGAAAGTCTGGCAAGTGAATCTGTGATTCCCATCGATTCCCGGGTATCAAGATCTAATCTGCGATGAGTTGTTGAGGCTGGGTGAGTAATCAGAGATTTGCTATCACCTAGATTATTAGAAATATCTATAACTTTAAGAGCATCCATGACCTTAAAAAGCTCGGTTGCGCCACCTTCAACTTCAAAGCTAAGAGTTGTTCCACCACCAGACATTTGGCGTTGTGCAATTTCAAATCCCTTGTGAGATTTTAAGCCTGGATAATTCACCGATTTAATCTTCGGTGATTCTGCTAAAAATTCTGCAACAGCTTGCGCACTCTCATTCATCCGATTCACGCGCATCGCTAAAGTTTCAAGAGATTTAACAAGCACCCAAGCATTGAATGCGCTAAGAGTTGGACCAGTATGTCTAATAAATGGATTTAGGTAACCTTGAATGTAATCGAAGCTGCCAAGAATTGCGCCTCCAAGAACTCGACCTTGACCATCAATATGTTTTGTAGCTGAGTACATAACAACATCTGCGCCATGTTGAAGCGGCTTCTGCAGAATCGGCGAAGCCATAACATTGTCCACTATTACAGTCGCACCAACGTTATGTGCCAAGTCGCTGACCATCTTTAAATCTACGATTTCAAGCATTGGATTACTTGGGGTTTCAATGAAAACAACTTTCGTCTTTTCGCTAAGCGCTTTCTCCCAAACTTTTTTATCATTGCCTTTTACGAATTCAACTTTTATTCCCCACTTTGGCAAAATTTCAGATAGGACCACATAACAAGAGCTAAACATCGAAGCTGCAGCGACTATACGATCACCAGACTCAACCAAACAGGCAATCGATGCAAACATTGCTGACATACCTGAACCTGTTGCAACGCAGTATTGCGCGCCTTCGATTGCAGCCAAACGTTCTTCAAACATTGAAACTGTTGGATTTGCAAAACGGCTATAAACAAAGTGATCAACTTCATCAGTAAAGGAGTGGACTGCTTGTTCTGCGCTGTCATACGTGTAGCCACTAGTTAAATACATGGCCTCACCTGTTTCGCCGAAACCAGATCTTGCTAAACCAGCACGAACTGCGAGCGTCTCTTCGTGTAATTGCCAATCTGGAAGATTTCCGTCTTGCGAATTGGAGTATCCCCAAGGTCGATGCTGGTGAGTCATCCCAGAAGTTTAGTCGGTAGTGTGGCGACATGAATAAAAGTCCCACTCTCGCTATCACGGCTACAGATTTAACAAAGGTTTATGGTGAAAGGGCTGCCCTATCCCATGGCAGTTTTGAAGTTCCAGCAGGTTCTATCTGCGGCTTTGTTGGACCAAATGGTTCGGGCAAAACTACAACTATCCGAATGTTGCTTGGATTAATAAAGCCAACTGGGGGAAGTGGAACAGTTTTAGGCGAGAGCATCAACCAACCAGAAAAATACCTACCTCGCGTGGGAGCTATGATCGAAGGCCCAGCTTTTTATCCTGCGCTTTCTGGTCGCGAAAATCTAAAAGTACTAGCAGAGCTTGGTGGATTTCCACTTTCAAGAGTGGATGAATTGCTTAAGAAGGTCGACCTTGCTGACCGGGGTGGTTCTAAATTTAAAACCTATTCGTTAGGAATGAAACAACGTCTAGGTATTGCGGCAGCACTCTTACCAAACCCACAATTACTAATTTTAGATGAACCAACAAATGGTTTAGATCCATCTGGAATTCAAGAAGTTCGCGGAATCATCAGGGATTTAGCAGATAGCGGAACAACAGTATTTGTCTCTTCTCATATTTTAAGTGAGCTAGAAATGATCTGCGAATACTTAGTTATGTTGCGTGAGGGAAAAGTTATTTTCTCTGGGCGTACAAATGAATTACTTTCAGCGCAAAAACCTATGATTGTTGCAACACCTGAATATGAAGTTGATCTAAGGAAACTCGCCGACAAAATTAGTAGCTCAGGCCATGAGGTTATGGTTGTTGAAAAATCATTACATATTTCCGCACCAAAGGAAGTAAGCGCTGAAATTAATCGAATGGCTTTTGAT
>WLJZ01000082.1 GCA_009701525.1 Actinomycetota bacterium | reverse complement strand
GCCCCATTTTTTCTCTAGGACAACATTGCGTCCACGAGGTCCAAGGGTGACCTTCACAGCATCTGCGAGTGCGTTCATTCCGCGCTCGAGACCGCGACGGGCCTCTTCATTAAAAGCAATCATCTTTGCCATATATGTATATCTCTCTCTAACCGTTAACGATTATCACTCTAACTAGCCGAGTGCTAATGCCAAATCTAGAGCAGGGGCGAAGCCTCGGCAAATCGGTGTTGGGATTTGGGGCGTGCCCGCCGGCGAGTAACTGTTTGTTGCGGCGCGAGCGGTGGGCCGCCCCAAATTCCCCTACAGAGAGCGGGCGTTTGTGCGGGCTTCGCGCAATCGGCGAAGTCGCTTTACGAGCATTGGCGATGCCAGAAGGGCATCATCGCGATCAATCAAGTTGTTGAGGAGTTGGTAATAAGCAGGAGGCGTCATATCAAATAACTCCTTGATCGCGCTCTCTTTTGCACCAGCGAACTTCCACCACTGCCCTTCAAAATCCAGGATCTTGGTTTCAAGCTCGGTTAGAGATGTCGCTGCTATCTGCGAGGTGATCTCTAGGTTTTCCATCCCCGAATCATACGAGAAGGGGCTGACAATTTCTTGGATTTAGCGAAATTTATTGGCCTTTAAATTGGGAGTCGGCATAGTCTTTTCGATTAGAACTGCGGACTAAATTTGCAAGCATTCTTGGAAAAATCAAAACATGGAAAGGTGAAACCGCAAACCAATAAAGCTGGCCACCAAGACCCCGTGGTGAAAACGTTGCATCTTGTGAAATTTTTCGCATTGTTATTCCAGTTTTTTCATCAACCACTACATCTTCTATTGTGAATTCCAGCCAAGCTTTTCCGGGAAGAATCATTTCGGCATAAAGTTTTAACGCTCTGCCTGGTTCTAATTTCTCTACTCGCCAAAAATCTAAACTGTCACCAACACGAAGTGAATCTGGACTTCTGCGGCCACGACGTAGACCAACACCACCAAATGCGCGATCAAGAATTCCGCGTGCCCACCAGAGAAAATCTGCACCGTACCAACCGTTATCGCCACCGATTTGTTCAACGCTCTTCCATAAATTTTTGGCTGATGTCTCAACAATTTGTTCACGGTGATCGCGATAAATAGTTTCACCGGCCCAATCTGGATCGCTCTGTGCTTTCTGCCAAGGCGCAGTTGGTTGAGTTGCATCTGACCAACGAGATTCAACTTGATTCTGAGTTGTAAGAGAAAGTGCGAGTTCGATTGCTTTATCTACTTGGAGCAGACCTTCGGGTGGTGGCGCGATTAAGCCAGAAATACTCTTTGCGGGATCTGCTACAACTTCACTAATTAAAGATTGAACAAGCGGTCTAGCAAGTGCTGTAGGAACAGGTGTTACTAAACCAATCCATAGACTTGAGAGCGCAGGAGATAGAACTGGAACTTTAATAATCCAACGTCTGGGCAAGCCAGAAATTTTGGCAAACATTTGCATCATGTCGGCATAAGAGAGAACGGCAGGACCACCGATATCAAAGATGCCGCTGACTGGTGCTTTAAGTGCAGCTGCACTTGATAAATACCAGAGCACATCGCGAATTGCGATTGGTTGAGTTCGGTTCGAAACCCACTTCGGCGTTGTCATAACAGGTAGGCGGTGAGTTAAGTGACGCAACATTTCAAATGATGCAGAACCAGATCCGATAATAATTCCGGCACGCATTTCAATTACTGGAACCGAACCACTGGCAAGTTGGCGGCCGGTATTAGCTCGAGACTCTAAATGTTGGCTGATCTGTTTATCATTTGCGATTCCGCCAAGGTAGACAATTTGTTTTACTCCGGCTTCAGCCGCAGCTCTTGCAAAATTGCGAGCCATCTCGGCTTCGAGTTCATCGAAATTTGATCCCAAATTTATCGAGTGCAATAAATAGAAGGCGGTATGAACTCCGGTTAGCGCGCTCTTGACTGATTGAAAATCATTGGCATTACCCTGTGAAATTTCAACCCGATCAAACCAAGGTTGGCCTGAAATCTTGTTTTTATCGCGAACCATTACGCGAACTGCGAAATCTTGACTTAGTAAATGTCGGACGAGTCGGCCACCAACATATCCAGATGCTCCGGTTACGAGAATTTTGCGGCCAGATGCGTGGCTTTCGGCGAGTGGGCTCATGGGATTAACAGTAGACTTCAATCTAAATTGTTGAAACTTGAAAGTTATTTCTAAAAGAAAAAGTAGAGGAATTCCATGAATCAGCGCTCAAAACCCCGGGTTGTAATTCTCGGTGGTGGCTTTGGCGGAATCGCGACCGCACGAGCTCTGGGAAATAAAGCTGATATCACTGTTGTAGATCGCCATAATTACCAAACTTTTCTACCTCTTCTATATCAAGTTTCTACTGCTGGCCTAGCTGCCGATCACGTCGCATATCCGATCCGTGGTGCACTTCGTTCATTCAATGGAAAATTTCGAATGGGAAGTCCCATCTCTGTAGATCACAAGAACAAGACTGTGAAATTAGATAGCAGCGAAGTTCTCCCTTTTGATCACCTAGTAATTGCAGTTGGTTCAGTGACTGCTGACTTTGGAACACCTGGCGTAAGTGAATATGCCCTTGGAATGAAATCTATTCACGAAGCTCTAACTATTCGCGCTGAAGTTATGCGTCGTTTCGAAGATTTATGTCGCTTCGAAGATGACACCAGACTTTCAGTTGTTGTAGTTGGCGGCGGTCCTACCGGAGTCGAAATGGCTGGCGCGCTTGCTGAACTTGTTCGTGGTCCATTAATGAATGATCAGAAACATGCTGCGCGACATATCGATGTTTCACTTATCGAAGCCGGTCCGCGTTTGCTTCCAAGTTTCTCACCTTCACTATCTGAAAAAACCAAGAAGGCGCTAGAAAAGCTTGGCGTAAATGTTCTAGTAAACACCGCAGTTAAAGCGGTAAAGCGCGCAGAAATAAATTTAAAGAGTGGTGAAGTAATTGCTGCCGAGGTAACAGTTTGGGCTGCTGGCGTAAAAGGCGAGCCAGTTATCGAGAAGCTTTCACTTCCACTAGATGGAAATAGATTGCAGGTCTATCCAACACTTGCAGTTGCAAATTATCCAAATATTTGGGGAGTTGGAGATATCTCAGGTGCCAAGACGAAAGATGGTCGTTTCTTGCCAATGGTTGCGCCAGTTGCAATGCAACAAGGACGTTTTGTAGCCGAACAAATATTGCGCCGCGAAAAAGGTTTAGAACTTCGCGATTTTAAATATAGAGATAAGGGCTCTATGGCAACAATTGGTCGCCACAAAGCCGTCGTTGAAGCCGGGCCGATTAAGTTTTCGGGTTATCCAGCTTGGGCAACCTGGTTATTCCTCCACCTCTTCTACTTAATGGGCGGCCGAAATCGCATTGGAACAATTGCGGATTGGTGCTGGAACTACGTAACTTTTGATCGTGGAAATCGCCACATCATGGATTCGATGTAACTAATGCTTAAATTAAAACGTGGATATCTAGATCTTCGCGGTCATCAAGTCTGGTCAGCATCCGGAAAAACTTTTGGCAAGAAGAACGGACCCGTTCTACTTTTACATGGTGGATTAAGTTCGACTGAAAGTTGGGATTACACAGTAATACCTGCTGTTCAGCGCACACATAAAATTTTTGCATATGACCGAAGCGCACATGGCCGAACTGCAAGTCGCGAAGGTTTTTATCACTTTGATTTCCAAACTGATGAAGCAATTTCCTATATTGAAGATGTAATAAAAGAGCCAGCGCATTTAATTGGTTGGAGTGATGGTGGAATCATTTCGCTTATGGTCGCGCTAAAGCGCCCTGATTTGGTGAAGTCAATTGTTGCCATTGGAACCAACTATCACTTCGATAGCGGATTAACACTTGTTGAAGAAGATCCCGAGATTGTTATCTCTGAAGATGATGCTGCAAAATTTGCGCTGCGTTCACCGGACCCAGCACACATGCAAGAAGTTATTATTCGAAAAGCATATGAAGTCTGGAACTCCGAACCAACTATGACAACTGCGGAGCTTTCACGAATTACTTGTCCAGTCTTGGTATTAACCGGGGATGATGAACCTTTTTCAAATCACCATACTGTCGAACTCTATGAAGCACTTCCAAATGGTCGCCTAGCAATAGTTCCGGGCACTTCGCACTTTGTTGTGAAAGAAAATAGCAAGATGGTTCAGACTTTAATCAAAGATTTCTATCGCAAATTAGAGTTCCCAATAACGACTTGGCCAAGACTTCGCAAAGAGCAGACCGAAAAACTAAAAGAGCAGTAGCTCTCTACCCTTAGCAACCGCGCTCTCTCTCCCATCGGCTCCTAGCTTCTTATAAACATTCTTTAAATGGGTCTTAATAGTGTTATTTGAAATATGAAGATTTGAAGCAATTTGCGAGATCGGCAGACCTGTTGAAAGTCGATTTAAAATTTCGATTTCACGTTTGGTAAGCGGATTCTCCAATTTATCGCTCCTTAGGTTTGAGTTTGCCATGCGATCTCGAAGTAACTTAGAAATTTGTTCCATATAAACAGTTGGATGAGTTGCCGCATATTTCAAGAGAAATTCATGGAACTTCGGGCTTTGAATTAGAAGTATCTGCCTAAAGCCATTCTTCATAATAATCGCCAGGGCTTTTCCAAGATGTTCTTCGGCAATTTTTGGCCGTTCTAAATTGATATTAATTAATAGAATTTCAACCATTAGTTGTTCGCGTTCATTTCTAGTT
>WLJZ01000081.1 GCA_009701525.1 Actinomycetota bacterium | reverse complement strand
TAATGCAAAAGGGCAAGATGTTTATTCTTTACGCTGCTGTTCTTCTTTTCGCACATGGTTTCTATAGCTCGATTTACGACACCACCACTCGGAAAGTGGCGTTGGTTGAATGAAAAAAGCCGCCTTCTTCATTGCATTCCTAGCATTCACGAGAATTGGCTTCTCGCTGGGATTTTCTGAAGCTCCGGTAGGCATTGGTAATTTCTTTTTAGGACAACCTGCAATTGAAAATTCAAATTTGAATCAAGTTCTAGGCTTATTAGTTTGACCAAATGGCCAGCCAGGTGTTTCAGGTTTTTCAGGTGCAAACGGTAAAAATGGTTTGAATGGTCTAGATGGAAAACCTGGCGAACCAGGTGCGCCGGGACAACCCGGAGCCGCAGGAGAACCAGGACAACCAGGTATTCAAGGCACACAAGGACCAGCGGGAGTACCAGGAGTTGCAGGTGTACCAGGAGTTGCAGGACCAGCAGGTGCGAGTGGACCAGCAGGAGCAGCAGGTGGAACTAGTGGTGGAACTGCAAATGCAGGTTTTGGAACTGTCGGGATTGATAGCTGCGACAAAGAAGTAAAAATTGATTTGAAACAAACATTCACTGGCGGTGTATTCAAACTCAAAGAAGTGATCATTAGCAAAATCATCGGGAAAGCGGCTGCCGGTCCTGGATGCGCTGGGCAGCTAGCTTCAATTCATCTTGTAGATAATAAAGGGACTCTTGATGACAAGCGCGACGATTCCGAAACAATCTGCTCTTATCTATTACCCAAAGACTTAGATGGAGAATTCAACACTGTCACTTTTCCGACAATGGGTTCATGTGTGCCAACTACACTTACCAATATTGAAATGGGAAACCTTGATACCTTTATCGGTCTTGAATTTACTGGAGGTGCGTAATGGCTAGTAAGAAAAAACCTGAGAATAACGAACCAAAGATTTCTAATATCCCAATGCCAATTTCAGAAAACCCTTTAGTCGTTGATCTACCTGATGGTCAAAAACTAATTCTTGGAAAGTTAACTCCCGGACATGTAATTGAAGTTGCGACTTGGCGTGGAACCGGTCGTCCGGATTCACGAACCAACCGACTTATGCTCGGCATGACAGATGGATCAGAACCGGTTGCCGAAAGTGGCGAGAGCCAAGATTCGACTACTGGCGATAAGAGCTCACGGAAAATCAAATTACCTTTCAAGGTCAAGGTTCCAACTGGGGCCTTAGCTAATTCTTTTAAATTTGTATTTACAAATGTCTCAAAGGCGCTTGCTCGCACCCGAGAGTTGAAACCCATAGATACAACTGCAGAATTAAATATCGATGCGTGGATTGAAAGCATTAGTAAAGAGGCGGAAGCCAAATCACAAGCTATTGCTAAAAAAACAAATGACCCCGTAAAGAAGAAGGCGGTCACAAAAAAAGCTGCAAAGAAGAGCGCTCCGAAACGAAAGTAGCGTGTCAGAATCTCTTAATCGAGATTAATTGGATGAAAGGCTTACTCTTTACGCCATGAGTAAAACATTGAGAACTCGAATTGCAATCGCAATTGCGGTTGTCATTTTGGCCTTTCTTGGTGGTCTCCGAATTTCTCATCCGCATAGCGGTTTGAAAAACTCACTTGGGTCTGCAGAATCTGGTTTAGTTGTGTATAAAACTGGAAGCGATTTTACAAAGGGTCAAAAAGTTATAGTTGAAACTGAAGAAGATGCAAAATCACCCGTTTTAGCTTTTGTGATTGCCGTAAATAAAGATTCATACGATATTCAATCGGATGCCTCAATTGTTCGAGTAGCAAAAGATCAAGTGCAGGGAAAACTACTTCTTATGGTGCCGTTTCTTGGCACTTTTTTTGGATTGATTGGCTTTTAAGTTATTTAAGTTTTGAAACAAAAGTTAGACGCAAGGCAACTTCACCTTTTTTAAGAGTCGAATCAGCGCCGGCTACTGTCGCCGCATTTGCAAATAGATCTGGCATATCGGTTGATAGTTTGAAGCTATAGGCGAGTGCTCGATTTCTGCCCATCTCTGGCGATTCGGTTTTTTCGTTATATCCACCTAATACTTGGGCAAAGATAATCTCGGTATCAGCGCTCAAACGTTCTTTATCCTTAAATGCTTGGATATCTGAAGAAAGCGCCTTGGAATTGTATTCATCATAGACAAGTGAAAGGCCACGATTGAAATTAAAGCCACGGTCAACTTGTTTGTAATTGGTTTTTACAAGAGTGCTGCTGATGAAGTTATCAATCGGAACGAAAGATATTGTCGCAAGGAAGATGCACATCAATCCGAGTAATAAGTCGGCATACATCCAGCCAGCTAGGAGAGTCGCATCCTCGGCATGTTCGAGTTCAGCCCTTCTGCGACTTCTGGACATAATTAGTTACCAGATTTAATTCTTTTAATTTCGCGAAGTATTTCTCGATCACTCGGTAGTGATTTAACTAATTTCAAAAGCTCTTTGCTCGTCAGATTTAATGACTTTGTAGAATCCTGGAGCTGCTTGATGGCGCTGCCAAGTGATTGATTCATAGTCACATCAGTGATGCGCTCATGGTCAAATAGGTAGGTCTTGATTGCAATAGCAAGTTGGAATTTAGCTTCATCGATTTCAACATTTGATTTAGTGGCTCTAATTCGCAGGATTCTCTCGATTACCGAGATCGAGATTGTCATTAAAATAATGACGATAATTATTTGGAAATCTAAGGTTGCGATGTGGCTAAGTGACCATTCTTTACTCAGTACGCCATATCCGTTCTCCCAAAAATCGAGAAAATTAGAGACTGTCAAGGTGTTATTGGCGGTGTAAGTCGCGAAGGCAGCAGAAGCTTTGCTAATTGCATACCAGGTAAGTGCCACCGGCAGAAACACAAGCGCGTTTCTGACGATAGTAAGCCCAAGGTTTATGCGATGGAACATGTCATTAGATTTATCTGTTGGCGTAGGCAGGTAATCAAGTGGGTCGAGTGAAGCCCAGACTTCTAAATTTTCTTCAGTTTCTAGCGCATTCAAGAGCCCTGATACATATGGATCTTCTTGGAATTTATGTTGAACAGCCCAAGACTTTAGAAGATTAATTAGTGGCGCACTTGAAGTGCTTGATTTACGACGTGCCATTAAAGCGCTAGCGCAATTACTAAGTTAACCAACGCCAAGACAATCATGGTTGCCCAAACCTTGGTTGAAACGGCGGTCTTCTTCGTATTCATATAACCGAGAACCAAAATTACTACTAGGAATAAAAGTTTAATTCCGACCTTTCCATGATCAGGTGCTTCCCAAGTTGTGGCATCTGATGAGTGAAGAGATGTACGAATTCCGACAAGAGCCAGACCTGAAACTAGCGATAGAAGCGCGCTGTGGAGAGTGCCTCCAAGAATGCGTCTTGGATTCTTTTTAATTTGCGAAAGCAGAGAGCCAAGGATTCCGATGAAACCAATTACGTGAAGAAGTAGGAAAATATTGCGGGCGATTATCATGTGAAAATGGTAGCCCTTAAGTAAGCGGCTAAGCCGTTTCTTGCAAGATAGAGATCAAGGTGGCGCGATCAACATTCTCAATCCCGCGACGAAGCGCCCCATAAGCAGTGGCTAAATCCTTGAGTTCTGAAATTACAATCTTGGGCGCAATCAAAGTGATTTTTTGGACCATCTTTGAAATGGTCTTTAAATGAGGTTCTAGGGCCGATGCCAGACCACCTTCAAGAATGAAGACTTCTGGGTTTGTTATGCAACAGACCGATGCAATACCGCGGGAGAGTAGTTCTAATTGGTGCGTAACTAATTCATTAGCAAATTTGTCACCAGCGGCAGCTGCGGCATAGATAGTTTTTGCAGTAACACCTTGATCACCAGCTAATTTTAGAATTGCTTTAGCACCTTCTTTATTCTTAACTGCTTCAAAATTTCGCTCTAACCCAACGGCGCTTGCATGGAATTCGAAGTTGGCATTCATAGGTGATCTTGCTTCATCTGCAATTTGTAGTGGCAAGTTTCCAACTTCTCCTGCGATTCCATTGAAGCCGCGATAGACCTGTCCATTGATCAAGAGACCAAGTCCGATACCAACACCGACTGACATCGCGGCAGCATTTGCTAAATCTTTTGCACCCCCACGCCAGTGCTCTCCGTAAATTGCAAGGTGAGCTTCGTTCTCAACATTTACTTGCTTCTTTAACACTTTAGAAAGTTCATCACTAAGTGAGAAGCCTTGCCAATCTGGCAAGTTATAAGACTTAGTAATTTCGCCAGTTTCTGGATCAATAGTTCCAGGTGAACCAGCAACGATTGAACCAATTTCTGAGACCTTTAATTTATTTTCACTTAGAATTTGTTCGTATAGCTCTTTAATCTTTGAAATAATTGCTTTGCGACCACCTTTAAGCGGTGTGGCATCGGTAACTGTGGCAATTAAATTGCCATCTAAATCCGAAACTAGAACACGAATCTTTGATCCACCAATATCGATTGCAACAATTTTCTTGCGATCAGCGTTAAAGACGATTTGCTGTGCCTTTGGTCCAGGACGGCCTGAGGTTGATTTACTTTTGGCTTCGGTGAAGAGAATCAGCTTCTCTTTCTGCAAAATTTCGAGCGCTTCGTTGACAGTTGGCTTTGAGAGACCAGAAATCTCACCTATTAATTGGCGGGTGATAGGGCCATTGACTCTTACGGTTTCAAAGACTCGGGCGACATTCAAGCGTCGCAAACCTGCCGGTGAGCCTGAGGAGGACCTCGTAAAAGCTGCCGGAAGAAACTCTGAGAAAGTGCT
>WLJZ01000080.1 GCA_009701525.1 Actinomycetota bacterium | reverse complement strand
TTGGCATCACACATTTGTGAAGCGATTGTGCGTTTCCAAATTAGATCATAAAGTGAAAATTCATCACGAGATAATTCAGGTGCTAGTTCACCTGGTGTTCTAAATGTTTCACCTGCTGGCCGGATTGCTTCGTGTGCCTCCTGGGCGTTCTTTGATTTACCTTCATAAACACGTGGTGTTGCTGGAATATATTCGGCGCCATAAAGTGATTTGGCAGATGCCCGCGCAGATTCAATTGCTGCAGCAGAAAGTGTTACAGAATCGGTACGCATATAAGTTATATATCCATTTTCATATAACCGTTGGGCTACTCGCATTGTTAATTGCGCGCCCCAACCAAGTCGTGAGCCAGCATCTTGTTGCATAGTTGAAGTTGTGAAAGGCGCCTTAGGCCGTTCCGTTCTTGGCGATTCCTCAGTTGATTTAACGGTTAGCGCTCTCCCTGAAAGGCTCTGAACTAATTCATTTGCGGCGGCTTCGTCAAGTAACAAAATATTTGCAGCGGACTTTTCTTTTAGCCCACCATTTTCATCAAAATCATTTGTTGCAGCTACGCGCTTGCCATCTAATGAGAGCAACCGAGCATTAAAACCAGCTTCACATTGCGCCGTTAAATCCCACCAATTAGATGAAATAAAGGCCATACGCTCGCGTTCGCGTTCGACTATTAACCTTGTTGCAACTGATTGCACACGCCCTGCAGAAATTCTTGGCATTACTTTCTTCCAAAGAACTGGTGAAAGCCGGTACCCGTAAAGCCGATCTAAAACTCTGCGAGTCTCTTGTGCATCAACTAGTCGATAATCTAAATCGCGGGTTTCATTTGCAGCCTTCTGAATCGCCTCTTTTGTGATTTCATGAAAAACCATTCGGCGGATTGGAATTTTTGGGCGAAGCACTTCAATTAAATGCCAGGCGATTGCTTCGCCTTCGCGGTCTTCGTCCGTTGCCAGAATTAATTCATCTGCATCTTTCATCAGAGCTTTTAGCTCGGATACTTTTGCTTTCTTGTCAGGATTGATCACATAAAGTGGTTCAAAATCCTCTTCAATATTTACGCCCTCTTTAGCCCAGGCGATTTTCTTATATTCCTTTGGGATATCTGCAGCTCGTTGTGGCAAATCGCGAATGTGTCCCACGGAAGCTTCAACAACGTAGTCATCTCCCAGGAAGCCGCCAATTTTGCGCGCCTTCGCGGGAGATTCCACGATTACAAGTTTGATACCCATAATTTACTTCGGGGAAGTTTCCTTACTTTTGTAGTGCCTAATTAAGCGATGTTAGTTGATGCCCGACGGTTGCGAATCAATGCATAAATGATTACCAAAGTTGCAACGAGTGCAATTGCATTTGAATAAGCTTTATTGTCATTGAGTGCAAATCCAACAATTGCTGGAGTTACAAGCAGACCAACTAGGTTCATAACTTTAATTAGTGGGTTAATTGCAGGACCGGCAGTATCTTTGAATGGATCTCCAACGGTGTCGCCAACAATTGTTGCGTGATGTGCATCGGAACCTTTACCGCCATGGTTTCCATCTTCAACCATCTTCTTCGCGTTATCCCACGCGCCGCCAGAGTTAGATAGAAATACTGCCATCAAAGTTCCGGTACCAATTGCGCCAGCAAGATATGCACCTAGTGCGCCAACGCCGAGACCAAAACCAACAGCGATTGGAGCCATAACTGCAAGAAGTCCTGGAGTTACAAGTTCACGTAGTGAATCGCGAGTACAGATATCAACAACGCGGCCGTATTCTGGCTTCTCAGTTCCCTTCATAATTCCTGGGTGCAATCTGAATTGTTCGCGAACTTCGTGAACAACAGCGCCTGCTGCGCGAGACACTGCATTGATTGCAAGACCAGAGAACATGAATACAACTGCGGCTCCGATAATTAATCCAACTAAGTTGCGAGGATCAGCAACATCCAAGATTCCTTGGTATTGAAGGCCAACTTCACCATCGCCAACAACCTTGTGTGCAGCTTCTTTGATTGCATCTGTGAATGCACCAAATAGTGCAGTTGCTGCAAGCACTGCTGTTGCGATTGCAATTCCCTTAGTGATTGCCTTTGTTGTATTTCCAACTGCATCTAGTGAAGTAAGAATTTGTGCGCTCTCGCCCTTCACATCGCCAGACATTTCGGCAATACCTTGTGCGTTATCTGAAATTGGGCCGAAGGTATCCATTGCAACGATTACACCAACTGTTGTTAGCAAACCAGTTCCCGCAAGTGATACTGCGAATAGTGAAAGAACAATCGATCCGCCACCAAGCAAGAAAGCACCAAATACTGATGCGGCAATTAGTAGGGCAGAGTAAACAGCTGATTCAAAACCAACTGAAATACCAGCAAGAATTACTGTTGCTGCGCCGGTCTTTGATGAAGCGGCTACATCGTTTACTGGACGACGACCAACTTCAGTGAAGAAACCAGTTAGTAGTTGGATAGCTGCTGCTAACAAAATACCAATTAATACTGCACCAATTGCAAGAGTGCGAGGATTTACATCGACAGCTGCTGCTTCGGCTGAAAGGCCTGACATTTGTTGTAGTGATGAAGGTAAGTATGTGTAAGTAGCAAATGCAACTAATACTGCAGAAATAATTGCAGATAAGAAGAATGAGCGGTTGATTGCTTGCATAGCTGACTTATCGGTTGTGCGAAGGCGAGTAATGAAGATTCCGATGATTGCTGTAACGATTCCAATTGCAGGAACAATCAGTGGGAAAATTAGACCGGCATCACCGAATCCGGCTTTACCTAGAATAAGTGCGGCAACAAGTGTTACTGCATATGACTCGAAGAGATCTGCAGCCATACCAGCGCAGTCGCCTACGTTATCTCCTACGTTATCTGCGATTGTCGCAGGGTTACGAGGATCATCTTCTGGAATACCTTGTTCAACTTTTCCTACAAGGTCAGCGCCAACATCTGCTGCCTTTGTAAAGATTCCGCCACCAACGCGCATAAACATTGCAAGCATTGCAGCGCCGAAACCGAAACCTTCAAGAACTGCTGGTGCATTTTCGCGATAGATAGCAACAACTAGAGATGCACCTAGAAGTCCAAGGCCAACTGTTGTCATACCAACTACGCCACCTGTGCGGAATGCAATCTTTACAGCATTCTCTGCAGACTTTTGACGAGCTGCTTCAGCAACTCGGACGTTTGCGCGAACTGCAAGCCACATTCCGTTATAACCAACTGCGGCAGAGAAGACTGCACCGAGAAGGAAGAAGATTGATCGACCAAGTCGAATATCAAATTCACCTGGCAGCGCGAATAGTAGGAAGAAAACTATTCCGACGAACCAAGAAAGAGTTTTAAATTGACGGTTGAGATATGCAGCTGCACCTTCTTGAACGGCGGCGGCAATCTCCTTCATTTTTTCTGTTCCTTCATCCGCTGCTAGAACTTGGGCACGAAGTGCGTAAGCGATGGCGAGTGCCACGAGCGAAATGCCTAGAACTACATAAACGTAGGTCAGGTTGGAACCAGTTACATGGACCAGATTTTCCACGAAGATCTCCTATAAGTGTGCGTCGTTGAACTTGTCGGTGAATCTAGAGCCCCATCTTTAGAGCTCATGAGAAGCGAAAGATTACACATAGAACCACTGCGAGATGCAAATAAATAGGTATACGGTAAAAATTTGTGGGTATATTTGCCATTCTATGGAGATCCTTCACGCGTTTAATGCTGAGTCCGCCATCAACACTTTCGGGCTCGCAGGCATCTTCATAATCCTCTTCGTTGAAACCGGGCTGCCGCTTGTCATTGGCCTGCCTGGGGATTCGTTGCTTTTCATGGCTGGACTAGCCGCCTCTGGCACCGGAGAAGTCATCAAGATTCATCTCTCGATACGTGAATTAGCTATTGGTGCGCCCCTCTTCGCAATAACTGGATCGCAGTTTGGCCATTGGCTGGGTTATAAATATGGCGCCAGATTATTTGGTCGCGAAGATTCAAAGTATTTCAATCCTAAGAAGTTAAAGAATCTGCAGCGCTGGATAGATAAGTATGGTGTTGGAAAAATGATCTTCTTGGGAAGATTCATCCCGATTGTTAGACACTTAGTAAATCCTGCTGCAGGAATTGCGCGGATGTCATACAAAAGATTTTTTATCTGGAATGTTATTAGCGCATTAGTTTGGACTCAAGGATTTATTTGGGCTGGTTATGTTCTAGGTGAAAAACTCAAAGGTTCTGTGGACAAATATGTGCTTCCAATTGTTGCTTTGATTGTAATAGTTTCAATCGCGCCAATAATTTGGGAAATATTTAAAGAGTGGCGAACTCGTAGGCACCTTAGTTAAGTTATAGCCCTAAATCTGAAAGTTGATAGGCCGCCAGATATTCCAAGCCATTTTCTGCAATTAAGGGTGCAGCTCCACGTTCAACTATTACCGCAACTCCAACAACAATTGCGCCGGCCTCTTTTAGCGCTTCGACTGCAGTCATAACTGAACCGCCAGTTGTTGAGGTGTCTTCAACTGCAAGAACTCTGCGGCCTTTAACATCAGGACCTTCGATGCGGCGTTGTAAGCCATGTGCTTTTTCGGCTTTGCGAACTACAAATGAATCTAAATTTCTTCCCTTGCTAGCAGCAACATGCATCATCGCTGTTGCAACTGGATCTGCGCCCAGAGTTAAGCCTCCGACTGCATCAAAATCCCAACCTTTGGTTAATTCCAGCATAACTTCACCAACAAGTGGCGCTGCAACTGCATCAAGAGTTACACGACGAAGGTCTACGTAATAATCTGCTTCTTTTCCGGAAGATAAAATAACTTTTCCATGAACTACAGCTTTATTTAGAATCTCTTCCTT
>WLJZ01000008.1 GCA_009701525.1 Actinomycetota bacterium | reverse complement strand
GTCTCGTAATAAAGCTTTGACCAACCACGTGTGTGCTTAGGTGCTGGCGCTACCCATGCCGCTTTGCGCTTTGCCATCTCTTCTTCAGATACAAGTAGGTTGATTGAACGATTTGGAACATTAAGTTCAATCATGTCACCGCTCTTTACGAGAGCAAGTGGGCCACCGACTGCTGCTTCTGGTGATGTGTGAAGCAGAACGGTTCCGTATGCAGTTCCTGACATGCGTGCATCAGAGATACGAACCATGTCGGTAATTCCTTGCTCCAAAAGTTTTCTTGGGATTGGCATGTTGCCAACTTCTGGAAAACCTGGGAAGCCGCGAGGACCAGCATGCTTCAATACAAGAACAGTGTCTTTTGTGACAGGAAGATTCATATCTTCAGAGGCAATTAAATAATCTTCGATCTCTTCAAAGACAAGTGCTTCACCGGTGTGAACCATAAGTTCTGGAGTCGCAGCTGAAACTTTAAGAACACAACCATCTGGTGCGAGTGAACCCTTTAGAACAACGATGCCAGAACCTGCCTTTTGGAAAGGCTTTGACGCTGGTGTGATTACATCTGCGTTCCAAGATTCTGCTGTAGCGATGTTCTCTCTTACGGTCTTTCCAGAAACGGTAATGTGTTCGGTGTGCAGCATGCCTTCGATTTCCTTCATTACGGCTGGAAGTCCGCCGGCATCAAAGAACTCTTCCATCAGATATTTACCAGATGGCATTAGGTTTACAAGCACTGGAACTTCGCGAGCTAATGAATCGAAATCATCTAATTCAAGTTTTACGCCGATACGGCCAGCGATTGCTAGCAAGTGAACAACAGCGTTTGTCGAGCCACCAATAGCAGCATTAACTTTGATTGCATTCTCGAATGCTTCGCGAGTTAATACAGTTGAAAGTTTCTGATCGTCATAAACCATTTGAACTATGCGACGGCCAGCTTCTTGTGAAGTTGAGAAGCGACGGGCATCTACTGCAGGAATTGCAGCGCTGCCTGGAAGTTGAACTCCGAGTGCTTCAGTAACACATGCCATAGTTGACGCAGTTCCCATAGTCATACAAGAACCATTGGAACGTGCTGAGCAAGATTCCATTGCGAAGAATTCTTCAATACTTAATTTACCTGCGCGAATTTGTTCTGAATATTTCCAAACCGCTGTTCCTGATCCAAGAGTTTCACCTTTGTAGCGACCATTTAACATTGGTCCGCCGGTAATCATCAAAGTTGGAAGATCTACTGATGCCGCGCCCATCAACATTCCTGGTGGTGTCTTATCGCAACCAGCAAGCAGAATTACTCCATCAAGTGGATTAGAACGAATTAGCTCTTCGGTCTCCATCGCAAGCAAGTTGCGCCAGAGCATTGTTGTTGGACGTTGTACTGGTTCACCAAGTGACATTGTTGGGAACTCAAGTGGAAAACCACCGGCCTCCCAGACTCCACGTTTTACTGCTTCAGCTACGCGATCTAGGTGAGCGTTACAAGGATTTAATTCAGACCAAGTTGTTGCGATACCAATTACAGGTTTGTCAGAGAATACCTCGGAGCCGAATCCCATATTTCGAAATCGCTCACGATAGATATATCCATGCTTACCTTCGGCCTTGAACCAATTCTCGCTACGTCTCTTAAATACCTCTTCGCTCATGCGTGCAATCTACTCCTCGGACAACTTCTTCGTCTACTACTACAAGTCGTTTCATCTCATATTTTGGCCATTTTGTTATATTTAATTTAGGGACTAAATTTCAATTACTCAAACTATTATGGAACTAATAAGGGGATGAAATGCGCATCGCACGCCTTGGTGAATTCAATAAAGAGAAGCCAGTAGTTG
Source organism: Actinomycetota bacterium (assembly GCA_009701525.1). Lineage (GTDB taxonomy): Bacteria > Actinomycetota > Actinomycetes > Nanopelagicales > Nanopelagicaceae > AAA044-D11. Next base: position 13,036 of record WLJZ01000008.1, on the reverse strand, counting down.
TTTTAAATGACAACGAAGCAGTTTTTGTTGATGATGTAATTGCAGACTGGAACCGTGTTGAACTAGAGAATGGCGCACTAGAGAAAGTTTCAAAACTTGATCTCTCATCTCGCCCTAAAGTTAAAATTTCTGATTATCGTCTTGGATCCCCAGTTGCGCGTCCAACAAAGGCAATCTGCGTAGGTTTGAATTACAAGCAACATGCAATTGAAACTGGCGCTACTCCTCCAGTTGAACCAATTCTTTTCATGAAGGCGCCAGACACTGTTATCGGTGGCAACGATGATGTAATCATCCCGCCAAACTCAGTTAAGACAGATTATGAAGTTGAAATCTGCATCGTCATGAAGAAGCGCGCACTTTATTTAAAATCACCAGAAGAAGCTGCAGATTACATTCTTGGTTACACAATCTCACAAGATGTTTCAGAGCGTTACTGGCAAGTTGAACGATCTGGCCAATGGGTAAAGGGAAAGTCATTTCCAACATTCAACCCAGTTGGTCCATGGATTGTTACAACCGATGAAATGAAGGACCCACAAAATCTTCGTCTTTGGTGCACAGTTGATGGCGAGAGCCGTCAAGATTCAAATACCAATGACATGATCTTTGATATCAATTATTGCGTTTGGTATATCTCACAGGTAATGGAACTCCATGCTGGAGACATTATTAACTCTGGAACTCCGCAAGGAGTTGGAATGGGCTTTAAGCCAGAGAAATACCTAAAGGGTGGCGAAGTAGTTAAGACTGGAATTGATGGAATTGGTTCAATTACGAACCACTTCAAAAATTACAAAGCTTAAATCTTTTTAAAGATTAGTAAGCAACGCCTGATGCAACCATTACGTTGCCCCAAGCCAAGTAATCTCCAGTGCGAATAACGCCAACGGCGCCATATGCCAATTTCTTGAATTCGGCGTGTGGCAGCGGAATACATTCCGCCTTTGTCATTATCGCTGAAAGTTCTTTGGCGCGGCCATCAGCACTTGGTTGAATCTCATTTGCAAACCAAAATTGTTCAATTGGAAGCTCAAGTGTCAGCATCTTTAAAACATCTGTCACCTTTGGCAAATTTGGCCCCATTGAAAGATCGATACAAGGAACTCCTGCTGGAATCGGGAAGCCAGCATCTGAAACAACAATGCGATCAAAGTGGCCGGTGCGCGCAACCATTGCAGAGATATCGCGGTTAATAATTCCGGTGTATTTCATTTTCGCTCCTTGGTTTCTTAGTTTTACTTGTTGTTATTTGAGATAAATTCTTGAACTTCATCGGGAGTTGGCGATGCCATCGCTGCACCCTTGCGAGTGACTTTCAGGGTTGCAGCATAAACGCCAAACTTGGTAGCAGTAAAGATGTCATCGCCAGATGCCAGCCTTGTTGCAAGATTTGCGCACATGGTGTCGCCAGCGCCAATTGTGTCGATTGCAGTTACGGGCGGAGCGGAAATAATTTCAGATTTCATGCCATCAGTTACAAAGGCGCCCTTTGGTCCAAGAGTAATAACAACGTACTTGCAGCCAAGTGATTTTGATAAGGCCGCTGCCTGTTTTTCAACATCGCCTTCAATTCCAGTTAGAGCTGCTGCTTCGCCCTCATTTGGAACTACAACATCAACTAAACCCTCCCATCCAGTTAGCGGGGCGACGGGTGCGGGAGTAAGAACTACTGTTACGTTATTTTCTTTTGCAAGTTTTGCTGCTGCTAGATTTCCATCTTTAGGAAGTTCAAGTTGAAGAAGCAGGATGTCAGATTCGGTAATAGTTTTTGAATGCCTTGAAATATAATTTGCATCGCCTAAATCATTTGATTGCGGAATGATAATAATTGAGTTATCGCCATCTGAAGTTTGAACCGAGATATGACCGACGCCGGTACCAAGATCGCTGCTTCGTTCAATGTCATTTGAATCAACGCCTTCATCCCCAAATGCCTTCATAAAGTCATCACCGAAACCATCGGTTCCAAGATTTCCAAGCATTGCACTTTGTGCACCGGCACGACCCGCAGCAATCGCTTGGTTAAATCCTTTGCCACCGAGAGCAATTGCAAAACTTTCTCCGCGCAAAGTTTCCCCACTTGCAGGACGGCGTGGCGTATAGGCCACAAGATCCATCATGAAACTTCCGAGAGTTGTGACTTTTGGTTTCACTTATTTGTAGCCTGACCTAACGCACCACCAGGATGACGTTTTCCAAAGTCTTGAGATGTGAATCCTCGGTGGGCCATTAGTGCTGATGCAATAGCATCTCCTGCAGCAATAGTTAGCGTTGTTGAAGTTGTTGGTGCAAGATTTAGTGGATCTGCCTCTTTTTCAAAAGCAATTTCAATTACCGCATCACAACTTTTTGCAAGAGTTGAATTCGTATTCTTGGTTATAGCAATTGTTGAATTGCCCCAGCCCTTTGCCATCTTTGCAATAGCGCAAACTTCGGCGCTCTCGCCTGAGTTTGAGATTGCGATTAAGACATCACCGGGTGTTAGCGCACCAGAGTCGCCATGAAGCGCATCACCAGAGTGCAGAAAGAATGATGGAGTTCCAGTGCTTGCCAGAGTTGCGACAATTTTCGCGCCAACTAAACCTGATTTACCTAGTCCAGTTACCACAATATGACCTTGGCTAGCCAAAATTATTTCAAGTGCTGGCTTTAGATTAGCTTCTAAGTTCTTTGCGAAATTAGAGAGCGCAGAAATTTCAGTATTGATTGCAGCACTTGCCGCAGTTAAAGCTTTGCTTAAATCAGCCATTGATCACCCGATTAATTCCTAGTGGATTTGATTCCTGCAGTGCTGGAGGAAGTAGTTCATCTATGAAATTTTGGTAGGCAACTGGGCGCATAAAACGATAAATCGCATCTAAGCCCACTGAAGTTGTGTGGCTAGATGAAGATGGGAATTGTCCGCCATGTTGCATCGCAGCTGTAACAGCAACCGCAGTTGGAAAACCATTCATAATTACTCGGCCCGCAAGATTGGAAAGGGCTTCTATTAATTTTGAAACATCCTCGCCCGCACTCACATGAAGTGCTGCAGTTAATTGCCCTTCAAGCTTTAGCGCGACATCCAAGAACTTCGAATAATCGGCACGAATAATTACTGTTGTTGGTCCGAAGTGCTCTTCAAGAAGTTCTTTATTCTTGAAGGCATCAGCCCAGTCAACGATGAAGACTGTTGGACTTACACCAAAGCCACCATCTGTTGGCTTACCAGCAAAAGTTTTTAGAGTTGAGCTCTTTGCTAATTCAGTAATTGCCGAAGTGAAGCGATCAGCAATCCCCTTATTTAGTAGCGGCGCCACTGCAATGGTTGCAAGATAATTTTCAACTTCTGCTACGAAGGCATCGCCTTCGCTGCCATTTGGCACAACTAAGATTCCCGGCTTCGTACAGAATTGACCAGATCCAAGAGTTGCAGAATCAATTGCAGCCTTTGCAAGATCTACTGCTTTCTCACTCAGAGCTTTCGGTGAGAAGAAAACTGGATTTAGGCTTCCCATTTCGGCGTAAACCGGAATTGGAACTTCGCGCTTTGCGCTGATATCCATCAAGATTTTTCCAACTTTTCCAGAACCGGTAAAACCAATTGCGGTTATATCTGGATGGCTTGCAATCCAATGGGTAATTTCTGGATTAACACCTTCAACGAGTGCGAAAACATCTGCAGAGATACCAACTTTTGCAAGGCCAGCAACTACCGCCTTGTGCATTTCGCGGCAGGTATTTGGATGCGATGGATGAGCTTTAACAACAACAGGGCAACCTGCAGCAAGTGCTGATGCGCTATCGCCGCCGATAATTGAAAATGCGAATGGGAAATTGCTTGCAGCGAAAATACCGGCAACACCAAGCGCATGATTTGCTTTTCTAATATCTGGTCGCGGTGCTGGAATCCAGTTTGCATCTGGACGATCAATAATCGCCTGGTAATGCGCACCAGACTCAACTAGCTTTGCAAATTGTTCTAATTGAAAAACTGTTCTAGATAATTCGCCGGTGAGGCGACCATTTGGCAGCGCTGTTTCGCGCATTGTTATTTCAATTAACTTCTCTCGAGAAGCTTCGATTGCTTCACCAATTGCACGAAGGGCGGCTGCTCTCTCTTTAGGAGTTGTATTAGCAAATGTAGATTTAGCAGCTACGGCTTTGGAAATTAAACCTGAAACATCAGATGCGGACATCTCGGAGATTTGATCTCCAAAAGCGCTTCCGGTCGTCGGGTCAACGGCTTGAAATGTTGATGCAGTCATATGCGAACTCTAGCGCGATAGGGGCAGCACTCGGGAACTGGACGGGAGGGCAGATTGCAATCTGAAAGGATTAGGCATGCGCACAATTTCATTAGCCGAATTCAAACGCGTGCTCTTGGATATCCCAGATAACCCTCGCGTATTGGCATCAGGAAATTTCGCTACCCCCACAACTCTTTTAACCGCCTTTGATGAAGTTATTCCTAAGTACACATTGCACATGCTAAATGCACAGGCTGGAATTCCAGATCGCGAAGGAGTTACTTATGAAAGTGCATTTGTTGGTCCTGCAATGCGGAAATCTCCACGCCTAAATTATGTGCCATCTCGCCTTAGTTTGTTGCCAGTTCTAATTCGTGATCATTTAATTCCAGATGTCGTTTTAATTCATACTTCAGCCAGACGATTCGACACAGTTTCACTGGGCACCGAAGTTAATATTTTGCCTGCTGCAATTGAAACCGTAAGAGCTCGAGGCGGAATAGTTGTTGCTCAGGCTAATAAAAATATGCCTTACACATATGGTGATGCTCAAATTTATGAGAACGAGATTGATTTCATAATCGAAGTAGATGAGCCACTTTTAGAGCACCATCCAAGACCGCTAACTCCAATCGCAAAAGCTATCGGTTCGAAAATTGCAGAACTTGTTAAAGATTCTTCAACACTTCAGATGGGAATTGGTGCGGTTCCCGATGCTGTGCTTGAACTCTTGCAGAATAGAAGTGGCTTGAGGATATGGACTGAGATGTTTAGTGATGGCGTTTTAAACCTTCATAAAGTTGGCGCATTAGATGATGAAGTTCCGATTACTGCATCCTTTGTCTTTGGTTCGCGCGAGCTATATGACTGGTTGAATATGAATCGTAAAGTGCAAATGCTGCGTACCGAAAAGACTAATGACCCAAGCTTGATTGCTAAGCAAGCACGAATGACATCTGTAAATGCTGCGCTACAAGTTGATCTATTTGATCAAGCCAATGCTTCACGAGTTAATGGCGTTATTCACTCTGGTTTCGGAGGTTCAACTGACTTCATTGTTGGGGCCTTGCACTCTCGGGGTGGACATTCATTCATAGCGCTACCTTCTTGGCATAAGAACACCAATAAATCTACGATAGTTCCCTTGATCGAATCTGCTGTTACAAGCTTTCAACATTCATATGTAGTTACTGAAAACGGCGTCGCAAAGTGCTTTGGAAGATCCCAAAGTGAACAAGCTCAGAACATAATTAACTTTGCCGCACATGTAGATGCCCGAGAAGAACTATCGATTGCCGGTAAGTCGATGGGTCTTTTCTAAGAAAATTACTTGCGGCGCGCTGTTGTGAATCTTGGCCGATCAGTTAAATCTCGATGTAGCGCAATTGTTTCAAAGTTAGCTGCTAATTCACTAGCAATTAGTGGACCTTGTAGTTCGTTATGTTCGATGGCGAATAGACCGCCTGGTTTTAGCAATCTGGTCGCGGCCGCAATGAATAGGTTTGGAATACTCATTCCATTTGCTGGCCCACCAAATAGCGCTTCAGCAGGTTCGAAATTTAACTCCTGTGGGATTTGCGCACCATCTGGGAGATAAGGTGGATTAGCAACAACGACATCGCACTTAACACCTTCAAGAGCGCTTGAAACATCGCTCGCAACCACGCGTACATTTACATCATGCTTCGCGATATTTTTCTGCAACCAAGTAATTGCTTCACTCGATTTTTCGACTGCAACTACATGGACAACTTTCTTGCCGGCTGTTTCAGATGCAATTGATATAGCTATCGCGCCGGTTCCTGATCCAAGATCAACAAGACTTACTGGATCGGCAAAGGTATTTAGTTGATGTAATACTTCATCAACCAAGCTCTCAGTTTCGGGCCTAGGAATTAAAACCCCGGGACCTACTTCATATTCGAGATATCTAAATGGCGCACTCCCGATTATGTATTGCGTGGGTTTTCCAGTTAGTCGTTCTGCAATCGCCTGATTATAAATTTCTCTAGTTTCAATTGCTTGCTCGTCGGTAAGTTCAATCACGCGGCCATGGAGTTCCATTCGATTAACACCTAGGGCATGAGCCAACAAGAGTTCGGCTTCGACTGGTTCAATATTTTTCGTAGCAAGTTGGTCTTTACCCAACTTCAAAAGTTCTTTAACGATCACCTGATGCCAATTTCGCAGTCTTATCAGCTTCTAATAGCGCTTCGATAACGGGATCAAGATCACCATTTAGAACCGCATCTAAATTATTTGATTTAAAGTTAACTCGGTGATCGCTCAAACGATTCTCTGGGAAGTTGTAAGTTCTAATTCGCTCGGATCTATCAACTGTACGGACCTGGGATTTACGAGCCGCCATTGCTTCAGCATCTGCTTGCTCTTGGGCGTGGGCCAATAAACGCGCGCGCAAAATACGCATCGCCGATTCCTTGTTCTGTAATTGTGATTTTTCGTTCTGACATGAAACAACTACGCCAGTTGGAATGTGCGTAATACGTACCGCAGAGTCCGTGGTGTTAACTGATTGTCCGCCAGGGCCTGAAGAGCGATAAACATCGATGCGGAGATCTTGTTGTCGAATCTCAACATCAACTTCATCTGCTTCAGCCAGGATCAATACACCTGCTGCCGAAGTATGAATGCGACCTTGGGATTCAGTTTCCGGAACTCGTTGCACGCGATGAACTCCGCCTTCAAACTTTAACTTTGCATAAGGTGACTTGCCTGGTTCAGCCACACCTTTTGATTTAACTGCCATTGAAATTTCTTTATATCCGCCCATTTCAGAGTCGGCATAATCAATAATTTCAGTCTTCCAACCTTGGCGTTCGGCAAATCTTTGATACATGCGAAGTAAGTCGCCAGCAAATAACGCAGATTCATCGCCACCAGCGCCAGCTTTAATCTCCAAAATAACATCGCGATCATCATTAGGGTCACGAGGAAGAAGCAATTCTTCAAGTGCGGTTTCAGTTTCTTGTAACTTAGCTTCGAGTGCCGGAATTTCGGATGCAAAATCAGCATCATCTGCAGCCATCTCTTTACCTGCTGCTAAATCTTCGGTCGCCAACTTCCATGCGCGGTATCCCGCAATAACAGGTCCAAGTTGGGCATAGCGTTTTCCAAGTTGGCGGGCTTTGCCTTGATCAGAGTGAATCGAAGGATCGGCCATTTCATTCTCTAAAACATCGTATTCCGCTAAGAGCGCATGGACGGATGCAAAGCGGTCGGGTGTCATTTCTGTAGCCATTTGCTTCCTCCATATCTTCTTAAGTAGAACTTTTTATAAAATAAAAAAGACCGCACGTAATCACTCGAGGTGAGAACATTGCGGTCTTTTTAGAAAGCTAGTTAGTTGATGCAGCTCCGAAACGCTTTTCGAACTTGGCTACGCGGCCACCAGTATCGAGAATACGTTGCTTGCCGGTGTAGAACGGATGACATACTGAACAAACTTCAACATAGATTGAACCTGACTCTTTTGTGCTGCGGGTTGTGAATACTTCACCGCAACCACAAGTAACTTTGGTCTCTACGTAATTTGGATGAATCTCGTTCTTCATTTCTTATCTCCTAGGTTTGACTGGATCGGTAGTGAACCGTGAACCAGTACGAGGTTGAAGGATAGCCCGATGGGGCCACTTTTCTGAAATTCCGTGAAATTAGGCCTTAGCTTCCGTTCGCTGAGGTTCCGCCTTCAGATGTTGTGGTCTTCTGGATCTGCATCAAGAACTCCACGTTGGACTTTGTGCCCTTCATCTTTTCGAGCAGAAGCTCAAGTGCTTGTTGTGGCTCTAGCGCATGTAGCACGCGACGTAGACGCCAAACAATATTTAGCTCTTCAGTTCCCATAAGGATTTCTTCCTTACGAGTACCAGATGCAACAACATCAACCGCTGGGAAGATGCGCTTATCTGCAAATTTACGGTTCAAGATTAATTCCATATTTCCAGTTCCCTTGAACTCTTCGAAGATAACTTCATCCATCTTCGAGCCAGTATCAATAAGAGCTGTTGCAAGAATTGTTAGTGATCCACCATTTTCAACGTTACGTGCCGCACCGAAGAATTTCTTTGGTGGATATAGCGCTGCTGAATCAACACCACCAGACAAGATTCGACCAGATGCTGGAGCTGCAATGTTGTATGCGCGACCAAGACGTGTAATTGAGTCAAGCAGAACAACTACATCGTGGCCAAGTTCAACAAGACGTTTTGCACGTTCGATTGCGAGTTCTGCAACTGAAGTGTGGTCATCGGCAGGACGGTCGAAAGTTGAAGCAATAACTTCACCCTTGATTGAACGCTGCATATCTGTAACTTCTTCTGGGCGCTCATCAACTAGAACAACCATTAAGTGACACTCAGGATTATTTGTAGTGATTGCGTTAGCAATTGATTGAAGGACCATTGTCTTACCTGCTTTTGGTGGCGAAACAATAAGTCCACGTTGGCCTTTACCAATTGGGGAAATTAAATCGATTACGCGAGTAGTCAAAATATTTGGTTCTGTTTCTAAACGCAGACGTTCCTGCGGATAAAGCGGAACTAATTTTGCGAACTCAATACGTTCTTTTGAGCTCTCTGGGTCTGCGCCATTTACAGTTTCAACACGTACAAGTGCGTTGAACTTCTCCTTGCGCTCACCTTCACGTGGTTGGCGAACTGATCCAGTAATTACATCACCTTTACGAAGTCCGTAGCGACGAACTTGTTGAAGTGAAACATAAACATCATTTGGGCTAGCTAAGTAGCCACCGGTACGAATAAATGCGTAATTTTCAAGAATATCTAGCAAACCGCCAACAGGAAGCAGAACGTCATCTTCAGAGATAACGATCTCGCGCTCTTCGCGATTTCCACGATCACGGAAACGATTGCCACGGTCGCCTCTATCACCGCGGTCACGACGATTGTTGTGGCGATCATTGCGGTTGTTGTTTCCCCCGCCAGTCCATTCCTTCTTATTAACATCTGCATCCGATGCATCATTTGGATTAGAACCTTGGTTCTCGCCATCTTCCAAATCATCTTGGTTCTTACTTGAGTTGTTATTTGAATTCTTATTTCCACCTTTACGGCGGGCGTCACGTTCAGCGCGACGTGCTTCGCGTTCGGCCTTTGCGGCGTCGCGGTTTGCTGCTTGTAGATCACCAATTGCCTGAACCAAATCAGGTTTCTTCATTGATGCGGCATCTTCAATACCGAGTTGGCCTGCAACTTTCTTTAGCTCAGGAAGGAGCATTGCTGAAAGTTCGCCAGATTCTTTTGCACTAGCTTTTGTAGTTGCCATATATTTTTTACTTTTTCATTTCTGTGTTTGCGCTAAAGCAAAGAGTTTTAATTTAGCGAATTTTGGATTATCTAGATTTACCAACCGACGATTTCTCGGCTACCAGATGAGGGAAAACTTAGCACACCGGCCCAGTCTTGGGCAAAAATTGAGCTACTCGACACCATGCCCAGAAATGGCCAATTTCTGTGCGGTAAATGATCCAGCGCCAACCTTAATTACCGCTTCAACTTCGAGGTCATCAAGTGTGTGAAGGACCAATACTGAAGGACCAGCACCAGAGATCATTGCAGGAACTCCAGCGGCACGGAGCTTTGTAACTAGTGCCATTGATTTTGGCATCGCTTCGGCACGGTAATTTTGATGCAATAAATCTTCTGTCGCATCTAAAAGTAAATCAGGGCGCGATTGAATTGCATGAACTAATAGCGCTGCTCTGGATGCATTTAAAACAGCGTCGTGGTGCGGAATCATTTCTGGCAGTAATTTACGTGCCTTCGATGTAGCCAAATGTGTTTCTGGGATAAAGACTAAAGCTTTAATTCTTGAATCGACTTTAATTCCCACGCCTTTTCCGGCGTTGTTTTCAGTCCACGCAATAGTTGCGCCGCCTAATACTGCAGCCGCAATATTGTCTGGATGACCTTCAAGTTCTGTTCCAAGTGCAATCATCTCGTCATCTGACATTAATTGTTCGCCACCTAATACAAGTGCACGCGCAAGTCCAAGGCCGCCAATAATTGCCGCAGCAGATGATCCAAGTCCACGACCGTGTGGGATCACATTTAATTGGCGAAGGGCAATTCCTTTTGGTTTTTGCCCCATATGTTCAAAGCCATGAAGCATCGCTTTAATAACTAAATTATTCTTATCCTTCTTAACATCCCCGCTACCTTCACCAGAGACATCAACGTCAAAAGTTGCATCATCTAAAACTTGTGCGGCGTAACGATCGCGTAAATCTAAAGCGAGACCAAGGGCATCAAAGCCAGGTCCTAAATTTGCACTAGTTGCAGGAACACTTACCTGCGCCATAGTGGCCTTAAAAGTTAGACGATTTTTGATTGCAGACATTATGCAAGCCCAATTACTTCTGCTGCGCGCTTTACATCAACTGGAATAACTGTTGGGGCTTCGGCGTGATCTAAAATCCAACCAACATCTTTGAGACCGTTTCCGGTAACTGTAATAACAATTCGCTTATCTTTTGGAAGTTTTCCTTGGGCTTGCTTCTTAATTAAGCCAGCGATTCCTGCAGCACTTGAAGGCTCGACAAAGATTCCTTCTTTTGCCGCAACTAAGCGATATGCAGCCAGGATTTCTTCATCAGTTACTGAATCAATTAAGCCACCAGATGAATCACGAGCTTCCTCGGCCTGCTTCCATGATGCCGGATTTCCAATTCGAATTGCAGTTGCAATTGTCTCTGGATTTGAAACAACTTTGCCTAAAACTATTGGTGCCGCTCCTGCAGCCTGAAATCCCCACATTTGTGGCAACTGCTTGGAAATTCCATCATTGAAATATTCTTTGTAGCCCTTCCAGTATGCAGTTATGTTTCCAGCATTTCCTACTGGCAGAACGTGCAGATCTGGCGCATTGCCCAACATATCTACAACCTCAAAACTTGCAGTCTTCTGTCCCTCAATACGATATGGATTTACTGAGTTAACCAGAGCAACTGGATAATTTTCTGAAAGTTCACGGGCAAGATTTAAGCAATCATCAAAGTTGCCATCTACTTGTAGCAAAGTTGAACCATGAGCAATTGCTTGCGCAAGTTTGCCCATTGCAATTTTTCCTTCAGGAACAAGAACTACCGGACGCATTCCAGCTTTTGTCGCATATGCCGCGGCACTTGCTGAAGTATTTCCAGTCGATGCGCAGATGACAGCTTTTGCACCATCTTCTGCTGCCTTTGAAATCGCCATTGTCATTCCACGATCTTTAAAGGAACCAGTTGGATTTGCACCTTCGACTTTTAGCCAAATGTCGTTATCTAGCATTGCGGAAAGAACGCATGCAGATACCAGAGGTGTTCCACCTTCGCGAAGTGAAACTACAGGAGTCTTTGATGAGACTGGCAGGCGATCGCGATATTCATCAATCACACCGCGCCATTGATGCGCACCTTTTTTCTTAAAAATACTCATGCGCTCATTCCTTCAACTCGAATAACACTTGCAACATCTTTTACTGCATCCAAACTTGAAAGTTCTGCGACAGTTGCGGCAAGAGCTGCATCGGTAGCTTTGTGAGTCATAACAATTAATTCAGCGTTATCTCCGCGGCCAGTTTGGCGAACTGTTTGAATTGAGACATCGTGCTTAGAGAAAGTTTGTGCGACAGAAGCTAGAACTCCTGGTCGATCAGCAACATCTAAGCGGATTAAATAGCGAGTTTTTGTACTTCCCATTGGCGCGATACCGAGATCGGCATAATCACTTTCGCGTGGGCCAAGTCCGCCACTTATGCGATGTCGAGCTACCGCAACTAAATCTCCAAGAATTGCAGAGGCAGTTGGTGCGCCACCTGCGCCGCGGCCATAGAACATCATTGCGCCAGCAGATTCGGATTCTACGAAAACCGCATTGAACGCTTCACGAACTGATGCCAGAGGGTGGCTACGTGAAATTAAAGTTGGATGAACACGAACGCTAATTTTGTTATCAGCTGTCAACTCGGCGATTGCCAATAACTTAACTACTAAATCTAAAGATTTAGCAACGGCAACATCGGTATCAGTTATCTTGGAAATTCCTTCGCGAAAAACATCAGCATCAGTAACTCGAGAATGAAATGCCAGGCCTGCCAAAATTGCAGCTTTTGCCGCAGCATCAAAGCCTTCAACATCTGCAGTTGGATCGGCTTCAGCAAAGCCAAGTGCTTGCGCTTCTGCAAGAGCATCACCAAAGGCCGCGCCCGATTCATCCATTTTGGTCAGAATAAAGTTAGTTGTTCCGTTTACGATTCCCATAACGCGGAGTACATGATCGCCAACTAGAGATTCGCGAAGCGGACGCAGAATTGGAATTGCACCGGCCACTGAAGCTTCATAATAAAGGTCAACACCGTTCTTATCTGCTGCTGCGAAAAGTTCGCCACCATGTTTTGCAAGAAGAGCTTTGTTGGCAGTAACAACAGATTTTCCATTTGTAAATGCGCTGAGAATCAAAGTTCTGGCTGGTTCAATTCCACCAATAACTTCGATAACCAAATCAATAGTTGGATCACTGACGATAGATTCTAAATCTGTGGTTAATAACGCTTTATCAACGTTTGCACGACTTAGATTTCTTACACCAATTTTTACTAAATCTAATTGGGCGCCAGATCGCGCAGCAAGATCTGATTTATTGGCAACAATTAGGCGCGCGACTTCACTTCCAACAACACCGCAGCCGAGCATGCCGACGCGAAGAGTTTTTAGCGAATTCATTGGGCTATTCTCCCCTATTTTTTCCATAAGCCGAACGCTATTTAATGGGTTTAGGTGCCTCTAC
>WLJZ01000079.1 GCA_009701525.1 Actinomycetota bacterium | reverse complement strand
TGCTGATGCTGGCGCGATTGGGAGAAGTGAGATTACAAGTAGGGCGCTAAGAAACGAGGCACCTCTATTTAATAACTTCATCGCTCAAGGGTAACCATTGGCTACGTTCTAGTTCAAATAAAACCCTGATTCACGCTTATTTTGCATATCGAAGTGGTGGAATTAGCCCCTTCTCAGAGAGTACAGAGATTGCACTGAGTTGATTTTTTGAGATTTCACTAGCTGGAGCGGTAGTGATATTTAGTAGAACAGTCACAACGCAATCACTACAAGAGATCTCGCGCATGGTGCAGGTTTGGCAATCAATCATCATGTTGGAAATGATAAATCCCGCCACTGACACTACGGTTTGGCAATGGCAACCATGGGGACAATGGCGAACTTCGTTATGGGCGAGGATGGCAGCACCAGCTTTGCCGGTAGCTCTAAAGCTCTAAGTTCACCTTTTGATCGGGCCAGATTCCATGAAATAAGGTCTAAAGCATCCGCAATTCTTATCGGCGGCGAGAGCGCCAGAACTGAGCCCTATCAAGTAACACCAATCCCGCTAGTCATAATTTCTAGAAGCGGAGATATTCCAGATTCAATTCGAGCCAATCCAAAAGCGCAGATCTGGCAACTCGATCCGATAGCCGCGCTTACAAAGGCTAAATCAGAGTTTGGCGAGAACATTCTCATCGAAGGTGGAATTAACTTATTGAAAATCTATCTTTTAGAAAATCTCATAGATGAGTTCTACTTAACCATCAGTCAAAAATCAGGTGGCGAGGGCGTCTATGACCTAAATTCATTAACCAGGAATTTCATAATTGAATCGAGCGAGAAAGTTGGCAGCGATACCTTCTTAAAATTGTTAAGAAACTAGCCAATCGAAATAAGTGAAACACCAGCAACCGCAAAGAAGATTCCGAGATACTGAACGCGATGCAATCTTTCATGGAGAAATCTAAAAGCTAATAGCGCAGTAACAATTGGGAAGAGCGAACCAAATACCATTGCAATTGAGACCAAGCCTTTAGTTGTCGCAACTCCGAGTAGTAGGTTCGCCGCAAAATCTGTCGCACCGATTACGGCGAGAATAAAGATATTTGATCTTCCAAAACCACCGATACTGCGAAATCTAAGTGCTAGAAAAACACAGAAGCTAACTGAAATTACCCGCATCGCTGTCATTGTTAATAATGAACTCGTCTTTGAACCTTGAGCCATGAAAGTAAGTGCAATACCAAAACCAAGAGCGGCACCAACGCCATATAAAAGTGGTTTAACTGGTAGACCTTTCAAAATATCTGGACCTGATGCACAGAATGCACCAAAGACTGCAATAGCCATTCCAAATATTTGGATCGAAGTTGGTCGCTCACCTGATAAGAATGCAAAGGTAAGTGGAATTACTGCACTCAATGTGCTGATCGGTGAGACAACACCCATTCGCCCGGTTGAAAGTCCAGAGTAAAAAGAGACTAAACCAAGAAAACCTGCGATGCCAGCGCCGATTGCTGGTAGAAAATATCCATCCCAACTTAGATTCGGTGCAATGTAAGAACCACTACCGATTACCAGAATCAATCCAACTAAAAGCCCGAACGCTTGTGATGCCCCTGTTACCGCAATTGGCTTAAATTTCTTCGAAAGATTCCCTGCCAAATAGTCAGCGCTCCCCCAGAGAAAGCTGGAGAAGAGAGCGAGTATCGAGGCCATTGGGAGAGGTTAATACAGCCCACACGATTCTTCGCTCGCGCCTTCATCTTTATCGAAGATTTACGCCTTACCCTTTTCACATGAGCGTTAGGTTTGAAGATATTGTCACGCAAATTCGGGCAATTAAACCGCGCGTTGAAATCTTGTTAGAAGAAGTTCCAGCCCCACAAAAACTTGCGCCTTTTGCCCTTGCAATGACCGCAGATGTTCTAGAAGATGCTGCGACAGGCAGGTTTGTCTTACTGCATGATCCAGATGGTCAAGAAGGATGGTCTGGAAATTATCGATGTGTAACTTTTGTTAGAGCAGCAATCGATAATGAAATGGCTGCCGATCCTATGTTGTGCAATATTGGTTGGACTTGGCTAATGGAATCGTTAAAGAAGAATGGTTGTGATTTCACTGCGCCAAGTGGAACTGTGACAAAAGTTGCTAGTGCATCCTTTGGAACACTTGAAAATTTAGATGAAGATAGCGAACTAGAAGTTCGCGCATCCTGGACTCCAACATCTGGTGAAAATATTGCGAGCCACGTAAAGGCTTGGGTTGAACTCTTAGAAATGTCAGCAGGGCTCGCACCGATTCCAGATGGTGTAACCCAGCTAAGTCGCAGTAGATAATGGCTGAACCACTTCTTGCACCACTTGGTGGCGTCCCAGATTTAATTGAGACCAGCGAAGGTCTCGGTAATGTTTTGGCGGAGTTAAAGGCTGGAACAGGTCCAATTGCAATTGATGCCGAACGAGCTTCAGGATATAAATATTCTTCTCGCGCATATTTGATTCAGATAAAGCGAAATGGCGGCGGACTACATTTAATTGATCCAATTGCAGTTGGCAAAAGTCCCTACTGGAATGAAATGAGTAATGCTTTTGCCGATCAGGAATGGATTATTCATGCATCCACGCAAGACCTGGCCTGTCTGCGCGAAGTTGGAATTGATCCAAAAATTATCTTTGATACTGAGTTAGGCGGCAGAATTGCAGGTTGCGAGCGCGTAGGCCTTGGTCCACTTACCGAACAACTTCTCGGCATAACTCTCGCCAAAGAACATAGCGCTGTCGATTGGTCCATGCGACCTCTGCGGCCGGAATGGCTAAATTACGCAGCTCTAGATGTCGAACTTCTAGTTGAACTACGTGATCAAATCGCAGAGTTATTGATTGCTAATAAGAAACTTGAGTGGGCTAAAGAGGATTTTGCCGCAATCCTAAAAGCTCCGCCTGCCCCGCCTCGAAAAGAACCATGGCGCAGAACTTCTGGCATACATAAAATTCGCGACCTCACCGCACTCGCAATTATTCGTGAACTCTGGGCTGCTCGAAATGAATTTGCTAAAGAGATTGATTTGGCCCCTGGTCGAGTTTTTAATGATGAGACCTTGGTTCTAATTGCTACTAAACCGCCTAAAGGGTTTGGTGATTTCAAGAAGGCCTTGCTCCGTCGCACTCGATTGACTTCAATGCCCTTTGAGAAGTGGTATGAAATCTTTGAAGCTGCTCAAAAACTAGAGGGCGAAGATCTACCAAAGCTACGCCTGCCTTCAGAGGGTTTACCACCGCCAAAGATGTGGCAGACCAAGAATCCTCATGGCTATGCCCGACTTACCCATGCCAGAGCAGCGGTATTGAAGTGCGCTGGTGAAAATCTCATGCCAGCTGAAAATCTGATCTCTCCCGAAGCAATCCGCCGGGTCACCTGGCCCACCCCGCCAGTTGAAGTCGCAGATCGTATGAAATTCGTTACTAAGGAATTGGCAGAATTTGGCGCTCGTAGTTGGCAGATTGAGCTAATTTCTGGGCCAATAGCAGCCATATTGGGCGAAATTGAGCCACTTATCGTCGAAGTTGAAGAGAGCCAGAGCGAGAGTACAACTCCGGAAAGTGATTAATTACGCAACATTAAAGTTGCGAAAATCCCTGCATAGGTTTTAGGCTTCTACACATGTACAGCACATTCCTAATTGCTCTTCGCGAAGGTCTAGAAGCCGCACTAATCATCGGAATTCTTGTTGCCTATTTGGTTAAATCAAACCAACGCAAATCATTGCCTGCGCTTTGGACTGGCGTCAGCGTCGCTCTTGCAGCGAGTTTCGCTTTTGGTGCTTTCTTATCTTTCACTTCTACTCAACTTTCCGAAGCTGGCGAGCAAATGTTTGCCGGAACAACTTCACTTGTTGCAGTAATTCTTGTTACCTATATGGTTTTTTGGATGAAGCGCTTTGCGCGCGGCTTAAAGAGTGATTTACAAGGAAAAATTGAATATGCCATGCCACTCGGCAAAATTGCATTAATCTCTGCAGCTTTCTTTGCCGTTGCGCGTGAGGGTCTAGAAACAGCGCTATTTGTTTACTCTAACTTTAAAACCGTATCTGACAATTCTTCACCAGCAATTGGGTTAGTCCTAGGCTTAGCTCTTGCAGTTGCCTTAGGTATTGCGATCTACCGTCAGAGTCTAAAAATAAATTTAGGAAAGTTTTTCACCGTTACCGGTATTGCTTTAATTGTTATCGCTGGCGGAGTTCTTTCATATGCAATTCATGAATTCCAAGAGTTCGGCGCACTTCCTGGTGAAGAGGCATATGTCTGGAACTGGGTTAATGCCGACCCAACAATCACAACACTTCTTTCAGGAACAATCGGTATCAGCACGAAAATCTCTTGGTTGCAGCTGATTGTTTGGGCCGTCTACATAACGACTGTTCTTCAGGCTTATTTAAAGCCAAAAAAGGTCGCTGTAGTTAACTCTTAGTCGAGTCTGCACTTCCAATTTAACCTACTGGCGAGTAACCTTACGGGAATACCAACCAATCTTTAGTAGGAGTCCCTGATGAGTGAGCGCGTTGTTCTAGTTGATGCAGTTCGATCCCCCTTTGGTAAAGCTGGAAGTCTCTATGCCGAAACCAGGGCAGATGACATCATGGTTCGGACGCTTCGTGGATTGTTAGAACGCAATCCAAAAGTTTCACCAAGTGCAATCGATGATGTTGCAATTGCCGCAGCAACCCAGAGCGGTGATCAAGGAATGAATATTGGTAGAAGCGTTTCATTGCTTGCCGGAATTCCAGATAGCGTTCCAGGATATTCAATCGACCGCTGGTGCGCAGGTGCACTTACTGCGGTAACAACTATTTCTGGTGCAATAGCAAT
>WLJZ01000078.1 GCA_009701525.1 Actinomycetota bacterium | reverse complement strand
ATGTCATCGCCAGAGTAAACAGGAATCCCAGAACGCTTGATTACCCAAGAAGTCGCAGCAACATTTCCTTTGGCATCTTTTAGCGCAACAATTCTTGGATGTTCAGCTAGTGCAACGATTGTGTCGGATTCGATTTCAATACCAGTTCGCCCTGGAATGTCGTACATCATCACCGAAAGATCTGTTGCATCTGCCATTGCTCGGAAGTGAGCCGCAATACCGGCCTGCGGTGGCTTGTTGTAATAAGGCGTAACAACTAATAACCCATCCGCGCCAGCTTTTGCAGCACGTTGTGCTTGAACAACTGAATGTGAAGTTTCATTATTTCCGGCACCTGCAATAACTTTAATCTTTGAACCAACAACTTTTTTAACAACGCTGACGATTTGATCTTTCTCATCATCGCTTGTAGTTGGGGCTTCACCGGTTGTGCCATTAACAACTATTCCATCATGTCCAATGGCAACTAAATGTGCGGCTAGCTTTTCAACACCTGCCCAATCAATTTCGCCATCTTTATTAAATGGCGTAACCATGGCGGTGATTAACCGACCAAATGGAGGTGTGATACTCATGCGCTAAGGCTACACGCAAACTATGGAGCTATACGCCCGGATTTCTGGAATGCCGCGTAAGTCATCGGCATAAGTTCGGCGAAATACTTCTCCATCTTCTCGGCGACCATCTCAATTTCACGTTGTGGGTATGACGGGAAATGTGAGCCCTCACTCGATGTCCGAAGTGATAGGAAATTCATCAAAGCTCTGGCATTCATAGTTACATACATTGAAGAGTAAAGAGTCACTGGAAGAACAGCACGCGCAACTTCACGGGCCACACCAGATGCCAAAATCTTCTGATAATTCTCATAAGCAAATGTGCAACTATCTTTGATTGCGTTAACTGTGATTTCTAATTGTTCTGGCGTTCCATCGACAAAGGTGTAAGCACCAGTTTTACCAACTTGAACGAGTTTGCGATCTTTATTTGGAATATAGAAAACTGGGCGAAGCTCACGGTAGCGACCGCTCTCTTCGTTGTATGAAGCAATACGGTGTCGCATAAATTCGCGGAAGACAAAGATTGGGGCGGATATAAAGAAAGTCATCGAGGTATGTTCAAAGGGACTTCCATGGCGTTCGCGCGCAAGATAATTAATTAAGCCTGCATCTCTTTCGCTAGATTCTCCGACCTTTTCAAGAGTCGTCTCCCCCGCTGTTGACACTCGTGCGGCCCAAATTACATCGGCATCACTCGCGCTCGACTTAACTAATTCAACGGTCATGTCATCGCGGAAAATAATTTCTTCTTTCAAATCTTGAGTATCGGGAGTATCTGTGTTCATAAGGCGACCCTATATAAAACAGTGCCAACCACCGTGGATTAGGGCATACTTTCGGCGTGTCAGTGAAGCGTGATTCTTTTAGCGTCTCAATAACCGTAGGCGCATATGGCAGTGCATTCGGTGCGGCGGCAGTTGCAGCGGATTTCTCAGTCCTGCAAGCGTGTCTGCTCTCACTTCTTCTATTCTCTGGAGCATCGCAATTTGCTGTAGTTGGAGTAATCGCAGCAGGTGGAACGCCGCTTAATGCGATCGCAACTTCGACCTTACTTGGAACACGTAACGGGCTTTACGGCCTTCGACTTGCTCCCATTTTAAAACTTCGAGGATTTAAACGAGTAATTGCAGCACAGATAACAATTGATGAATCAACTGGAGTTGCTCTTGCGCAGAACGACGAGAACGAAATGCGTAAAGGATTTTGGTATACCGGAATTGGTGTTTTTGTTTTCTGGAATTTATTCACCCTCGCAGGTGCTCTTGGCGCACAGGCAATTGGCGATCCATCTGCATGGGGCTTAGATGCCGCGGTGCCTGCAGCATTCCTCGGCTTACTTTGGCCTCGTCTGGCTGATCGTAAATCTTGGGTTCTGGCTGGTTTTGCAATTTTGTTAGCCCTAACTTTGACGCCATTTGTTCCTGCTGGAATTCCAATTATTTCTTGCACCTTGCTCGCAATAATTATTGGTTGGCGC
This sequence comes from Actinomycetota bacterium, assembly GCA_009701525.1. GTDB lineage: Bacteria > Actinomycetota > Actinomycetes > Nanopelagicales > Nanopelagicaceae > AAA044-D11. The sequence continues at coordinate 2,819 of WLJZ01000078.1, read as the reverse complement.
AGATGAGTGCATTCTGGATTGCAGTTCTTGGTTCTAGCGCACTGGCATTTCTAGTTAAATTCCTCGGCGCATCAGTGCCAGAATCTTTTTTAAGCCATCCGCGAATTTTGCGAATTAATAACCTTATTCCAGTAGCACTTCTTACAGCGCTAATAGCGGTAAATACTTTTGCGGATAAAACCAAATTAACTTTAGATAATCGTGCCCTTGGCATGGCAGCCGCTCTGGCTCTCCTGATTGCAAAAGCGCCATTTCCGGTTGTAGTTGTTGGGGCGGCTCTTACTTCAGCCCTGGCCTACCGCCTGCTTTAAAGAATATTTAGCGAAGTTAACTTAGCTTTTAAATCAATATCAGAAGGTTCAGTTAGATGTGTTCCATCGCTGAAAACAATAACTGGAATTGATTGTGCGCCACCATTTATCTCGACAACTTTATCGGCCGCGCTCTTATCAGCTTCGACATCGACATAGGTATATTCCACATTATTAGAATCTAAAAATCGCTTCGATCTGCGGCAATCGCCACACCAATCGGCGCCATACATTAAAACGTTAGACATAACTTCTCCTTAAGATAAATCCATATAGTTCTCTAAACCAAAGGTGAGCCCCGGTTTATTCCCAACGTTTCTTATTGCAAGTAGAACGCCAGGCATAAATCCCGTGCGATCTATTGAGTCATGTCGAATTGAGAGCGTCTCACCGGTATCGCCCAAGATAACTTCTTGATGGGCAACTAGGCCGCGAAGGCGTACTGAATGAATATGTACATCGCCGATCTTTGCGCCACGCGCACCATCAAGTTCTGATGATGTTGCATCTGGCATTGGGCCTTTTTTAACACTTGCTCTTGCCTGGTTCATTAACTCAGCAGTTCTAGCTGCTGTTCCTGAAGGTGCATCAGCTTTTGCTGGATGGTGCAACTCAACAATTTCGGCGGATTCAAAATACTTTGAAGCTTGGGCGGCAAACTGCATCATCAACACTGCGCCAAGTCCAAAGTTAGGAGCTATTAACGCACCAACTTTTGGATTTGCTGCGAGCCAAGATTCGATTTTTGCTAATTTAGCGCCATCAAAACCTGTTGTTCCAACGACAACGCTGATTCCATTCTTAATTGCAAACTCTAAATTGCCCATGACTGAATCTGGATGGGTGAAGTCAACTACAACTTGAGCACCACTAGAAAGTAAGTTATCTAACGAGTCACCGATATCTAATTGCGCAACAACTTCTAAATCTGTTGTGCCCGAGATCGCCTTAACGCTCTCTGCGCCCATGCGACCTTTTGCGCCAAGGACTGCAACTTTGATACTCATGAAATCACCTTTTCAAATTTAGCTTTGCTTCTAAATGGCCCCACTAGTGCAAGGGTAGCGGGCGCAGTAAACAAGTCGCGTGCTAATTGATGAACTTGCTCAGGCGTCACACTTCGGACCTTGGCCAGAATTTCATCGAAGCTCATAATCTCGCCATAAACGAGTTCGCTCTTGCCGATTCGACTCATTCGCGAACCGGTATCTTCTTGTCCGAGAATAAGACCACCAGTAACAGCGCCCTTCGCTCGTGAAATTTCCTCGGAAGTTAGGCCATGTTGCGCAACTGATTCACTGATATCGCGCATCAGCTTCATAACTTCTTCTGCTTTTTCAACTTTGCAACCAGCATAAAAGGCGAGAGTTCCGGTCCCCGCAAACTGTTGGGGGTAGGAATAAGTCGTGTATGCCAATCCGCGCTTCTCGCGAATTTCTTGAAATAACCGTGAGGCCATTCCGCCGCCTACTGCAGATGAGAGAACGCTTAGCGCAAAACGACGTTCATCATTTCTAGCTAAACCTGGGAAGCCATAAAGAATATGTGCTTGCTCTGTCTTGCGATCAATTAAACCAACTTTGCCTAAGCCTGGAGTTTTAACTGGTGTTGCAACTCGCGTGTGATGGCTCTTTGTTGGGGTATCTAGAAAATTATCACGAGAGAGCGCTTCTTCAACTAGTTTTACAACTTTCTTGTGCTTCACATTTCCGGCAACCGAGACAACTAGGTTTTCTGGCTGATAATGCTTCTTGTAATAATTAAAAATAGAATTTCTTGGCATCTTTGTAATTGAATCTACAGTGCCCAAAATTGAACGACCTATTGGCGAATCGCCATAAACGGTATCTAAATAAAGCTCGTGGATGTAATCAGAAGGATCATCATCGCGAACCGCAATTTCGCTCAATACGACTTTACGTTCCGAGTCCACATCCTCACTTGTAAAAGTTGAGGAGGTGATTAAATCTGTTACAACATCAACGGCAAGCTCAAGATCAGTATCAATAACTCGAGCATAAAAACAGGTGTATTCCTGACCAGTAAATGCATTCATCTCGCCGCCGACAGCTTCAATTGAGGAAGAAATCTCGAGTGCGGTGCGACGTTTAGTTCCTTTGAAAAGTAAATGTTCTAGAAAGTGAGAAGCTCCCGCGACAGATTTAGATTCATCGCGAGAGCCAACATTTGCCCAAATTCCTACCGCAGCGGAACGAGATGTACTGACTTCTTCAGTAACAATTCGTAGCCCGCTGGGCAAGATTGTTTTACTCAATTATTCGCCGGCTTCCTTACCAGGAACTGTGCCGTCTGCAAGAACTGGAACCAATGAGAATTTACCCTTTGGATCAATCTCTGCAATTTCAACTTCGATCTTGTCGCCAACCTTCATAACTTCTTCAAGGTTTTCGATGCGCTTTCCACCATGCAATTTACGAATCTGCGAGATGTGTAGCAAGCCATCTTTGCCTGGAACAAGTGAAATGAATGCGCCGAATGTTGCAAGCT
>WLJZ01000077.1 GCA_009701525.1 Actinomycetota bacterium | reverse complement strand
CTAGTCATCTTATTAATTAAGTTCTTCCAGAAATTCTGGGGCTTTGCAAGCAATGTAACTTCGACATCGACCGACGATATGGTTCTTGGCCTTCTTGGCCTTCTGGATCTAACGCTTCTGGCAAACCTAATTCTTATTGTTATTTTCGCAGGCTACGAGAACTTCGTATCTAAGATTGAAGTTGCAACCGATGATGTCGATCGCCCTGAATGGATGGGCAGCGTTGACTTCTCTGGCTTAAAGCTAAAGTTAATTGGTTCACTTGTCGCGATTTCAGTGATCGAACTTCTAAAGGATTTCATGAATGCCGCAAATGGCGTTGATGTCACCGAAGTAAAATGGCGAATTGCAATCCACCTAACCTTCGTTGTTTCTGGTCTTGTCTTTGCAATTATGGATTGGGTCTCGGATCTAACCCATAAATCAAAGAATACATAACTACTTAATAATTCGGTGAACTTTATGTTGCGCTGCCTGGGCAACCGGGCGCACAACCAGTAAATCAATATTTATATGTGATGGCAGCATGACTGCCCAGCGAATTGTTTCAGCGATATCTGCATCAGTTAGCGGCTTTTCAACACCTTCATAAACTTTTGCAGCCTTGGTTTTATCACCAGCAAATCTTGTAACTGCAAATTCATCAGTCTTAACCATGCCTGGGGCTATCTCAGTTACACGAATTGGATGGCCATTTAATTCCAGGCGAAGAGTTCCCGCAATTGCAGCCACAGCATGTTTAGCTGCGACATAAGTTCCACCATTTTCATAGGCAATTCGGCCCGCAGTTGATGACATTAAAACAATATGGCCCTCACCATGTTTTTTCATCAGCGGGATTAACGCTTTTGTAACTCGGACTGCGCCAGTGACATTTACATCATACGTTTTAGCCCAGATCTCTGGATCTGAATCTTCTATTGAAGCAGCATCAAATGCGCCGCCGGCATTATTTATCAGAACTGAGACCGGCTTATCTGCCAATTTCAAAGCCAAGGAATCAACACTTGCCTGGTCTGTTACATCTAATTCGATGATCTCGATATTGGAATCGCTCTTGGCTAATTCTGCCAATCGATCCATGCGCCTTGCTCCAGCGATTACATGGAAACCATTTGCTGCCAATAACTTTGCGGTCGCAGCGCCAATTCCGCTACTTGCCCCCGTGACGACTGCATAATTTTTCATAAGCCAAGCCTATACGCTTGCCCACGTGACTATCTCTGATTGGGTTCAGCAATATCTCGGCTCTGCTACCCCATTTTTGATTTACGTATTACTCGGTGCCTTAGTCTTCATTGAAACCGGAATTCTCATCGCTTTCTTTATCCCCGGCGACTCAATACTTTTCGCTGCAGGTTTCGTAGCTGCTTCAAGGCATGACACAAATATTGTAATTCTGGTCGCAATTATTGTTTTAGCAGCATTTATGGGAGATCAAGTTGGTTTCGTTCTGGGTCGCAAGTATGGCCGAAACTATTTGGGTCGAAGTGAGCGACCTAGCATCAAAAAAATGATTAAGCGCGCCGAAGATTTCTATGAAAAATATGGTTGGACCGCCGTCGTTCTTGCGCGCTTCTACCCCTGGATCAGAACATTTATGCCGCCTATAGCAGGACTCGGGAAAATGAATTACTACAAATTCTTAAGTGCAAATATTTTTGGAGCTCTTCTCTGGGGCGCTGGAATTACAACACTCGGATTTTATGCCGCGTCTATTCCTGCACTTGATGGTTCATCACGCCAAATTGCAGCCTTCTTTATAGTCTTAACAATTGCGATAACAGTTAAGAATTACCTTAAATCAAAACGCGACTAGAGTGAACTGACTGCTGCAGCTATCCAACCAGAACTATCTTCAATAGTGTTTCCAAAGCTGGAACTAAGTTGAATCCAAAAACCATTTATTAGAAAGTTAACTCTATAGATGTGGAATTCATTTGTCGGCGATTGATCTTTATGTAAGAAATAAGCCTGGCTCTCCATTAGGTTTGGAATATCAATCTTTTCAAAACCTTCATCGAGCCATCCTGCTGAGCGCGAATTAAAGTACTTCTCGCCGTTGCCAACCCAGTTAACAGTAATTCCGACCTCCGCACTTTCCATGCCATAAGTACAAGCAATCCCGCCATTGTTTAAGAAATCTGCGAGCTCAGTTCCAGGTGCAGGTTCCCAAGGTGTATCAATAAATTGTGCTTGTCTAACATCCTTTTGAAGCGCAGCTAGCACATCAGTAGTCAAACAATCCTTTGGTACCGAATATGAAATAGGTGCTACTGGTGCCACTGTCTTTGCATCTGCTGAATCTTTAATTGTGCCGGTGGCAAGTAGGCCTAGCACTAATGAGCCTAATGCGATGCGATAAATTATGAAGGGCATAAAACTCTTATTGGTGACAAATTTAAGAAGCCAAGCAATAACTAAGTAACCAATAATGAAAGCCACAACTGTTGCCACCAAAGTTTGCGTCATTGTGAAAACTTTCTCTGCTGCTTTATCCGAGAAAGCTTGTTTTAACTCATAGAGCCCGCTGCCAAATACTGCAGGAATTGCTAGAAGGAATGAATATCGAAGCGCCGCTTCTCGTTTGTAACCAAGGATTCGCCCCATAGCAATAGTTGCACCTGATCTAGAAACTCCAGGGATCAATGCAAGTGCTTGGGCCAACCCAAAGAGAGCGCCATGGGAAATATTTAAATCCTTTAGATTCTTATCTGATTTTCCAAACTTATCTGCAAGGCCAAGAATTACACCGAAGATTATTAAGACTGATGCAATAAGCCAGAGTGAGCGGAAATCTTTTGAAATTGCATCTTGCCCCAGGTATCCAAGAATTACGATTGGCAAACTTCCAACAATTATTAGCCAACCCATTCGAGCATCAGCGGCTTCTTCGATATGCAAATCTTTCCTAAACACAACCTTGCGAAACCAAGCTGAAATGATTCGAGCAATATCTTTTCGGAAGTAGATAAGAACCGCGAGCTCGGTTCCAATCTGCATGATTGCGGTGAACATTGCACCTGGATCTTCGGCCATTCCAAAAAACTCAGCAAAGATTCGAATATGAGCACTCGATGAGATTGGAAGAAATTCAGTTAACCCTTGGAGAATTCCAAAGAAAATAGCTTCAAGCAAGGTTCCACCTCATCAATTAGATTCCGAGACTGTTTTCAGCTTAACCAGAGACTTTGCAACTGCGATTTGCACCCAAGGATAGGCGCTACGCGCTCTTAACCAAACCTTAGAAATATATGGAACCCGCGAAGCATCGAAGCTCTCAGTTACTTGAATTAGTCCCGGCGAAATCTCTTTCAATTCATATCGCCAAATCCACCTACCCAAATGGCGCCAAGCAATTAATTCATTATCTTTATATTCCACGACTGTATTAGTAATTCGATAATTAATTCCTAGGCGCATTTTCATTCCGAATTTGGAACCTAATACCAACTTATCGGGACCACTTATATTTGCCGTGATCGTCGCCGAACCATCTATCTCTTTATGTCGCCTTGGATTACTCAAAATTGCAAAAATATCCGAAGGGGTTGCAGCAATCGTAATTCGAGCTGCCTTTATTTCAGGATTACCAGTTTCAAGTATCTCGGAACGAATTGGGCTCTCACTCATAAGAAAACCTTACTTGAACTCTTCCTCAGATATAAGATTTAAAGGTGAGTGCAGCGAGTGAGTTAAAAAATCTAGCAAGTCCCAGCCGGGCCTTTGACCATCAGAGATTCTTTAAGACCGCAAAAGGCCAGTATGGCGAAGGTGATATTTTCTTAGGTATTACGGTTCCGCAAGTCCGAAAGATCGCAACCAAACATAAGAAAATCTCCTTCAAAGAAATCGAAGTACTTACTGCATCGAAGTATCATGAATTACGGCTTTGCGGATTGATAATTCTTACCTTGCAATTCAAGGAAACAAAGGATCGAAGCGCTCAAAAGAGTATTTTCAATTTCTATCTGAAGCAGGCCAAAGCGGGACGAATAAATAATTGGGACTTGGTAGACGTAACTGCTCCGATAATTGGCGCCTATCTCGTTGATGAGAATAATCCCTATCCTCTTTTAGAAAAGTTATCGAGAAGTAAATCCCTTTGGGATCGTCGATTGGCAATCATTTTCACCTTTGCATTTATCCGAGCTGGTGAATTGGACCCGACAATAGAGATATCTCAGAAACTCTTGAGAGATGAACATGACCTAATCCATAAAGCGGTTGGCTGGATGTTGCGCGAAGTTGGCAAGCGGGATGTTCGAATGTTGCGTGATTTCTTACGGGACTACTCCCACAAGATGCCACGTACAGCACTTAGATATGCGATTGAAAAACTTCCAGAACCAGAGCGTAAGAAATGGTTGGCTGATTCTCGTTAAATTCGATCGAAGCGATCCGCATTCATAACCTTTGTCCAAGCAGCAACAAAGTCAGCTACAAACTTCTCTTTGCTGTCATCTTGGGCATAGACCTCGGCATAAGCGCGAAGAATGGAGTTCGAACCAAAGATTAAATCGACGCGTGATGCACTGAATTTAACTTCACCAGTTTCGCGATTGCGAATGTTGTAAAGATTATCGCCGGCCGGCTCCCAGACATAAGTTATGTCAGTAATTGTTGTGAAGAAATCAGGAGTTAGTGCGCCAACGCGTTCAGTGAATACACCGTGCTTGCTTGCGCCATAGTTGGCTCCAATTACTCGCATGCCGCCAACAAGAACAGTCATCTCATAAGCAGTTAGCCCCATAAGCTGGGTGCGATCTAGCATTAACTCTTCAGCGCTAACGGTGTAATCCTGCTTTAACCAGTTGCGATATCCATCGTGGATTGGCTCTAGTGGTGCAAATGAAAGAGCATCTGTCTGCTCTTGAGTTGCATCACCACGACCTGCT
>WLJZ01000076.1 GCA_009701525.1 Actinomycetota bacterium | reverse complement strand
TTCTTCTATTACTGATCGTCTGCGCCAAGCACCCGTCACCGAAAAAGCAGCACGCGATTACATGCGCGTGATGTTTGCTGGCGCACACGATGAAGTTCCAGATAAGCAAGGTCGCGTAACAATTCCAAGTGGTCTGCGCACATATGCCGGACTTGAAAAAGATTGCGTAGTTATTGGCGCAAACACTCGTTTAGAAATTTGGGATAGCCAAGCTTGGGAAAGTTATTTAGCAGATCGTGAAAAAACATTCTCTGATGTTTCTTCGGAGGTGTTGCCAGGACTCTTCTAATTATTAGAAGTGTAAAAAATATTTCTCAATTGTGGCCATCGCCGACCTCTATAACGACGCCCCTTCCCCGGCGCCGTTACCCCCAGATCCGTCGGCCGGCGATGACCAGAGTTGAGAAGTAAGAGAAATAACCACAAGTTAATTGTTATCAAAGTAAGGGGGAGAAGATGCAAGACGCGTTACATATACCTGTAGCACTCGATCGATGCATCGCATTGCTTTCTCCTGCTATTGAATCAAAGACAAATCCAATAATTATTGATGCAACTCTTGGTATGGGCGGTCATTCAAAAGCGCTTTTAATTAAGTATCCGAATTTGAAAATTATCGCACTAGATCGTGATCTAAGTGCAATTGAAGTAGCAACTACAAATCTTTCAGAAGTCATTGATCGTATCGAAATCGTTCATGCGGTCTATGACGAGATTTCAGAAGTACTTTCTAAACTTGGCATCGATGAGGTAGATGGAATTCTCTTCGACCTTGGCGTTTCTTCGATGCAGCTAGATCAAGCAGAACGTGGCTTTGCATATTCCCAAGAAGCACCACTAGATATGCGAATGGATCAGAGCAGTGGACTTAGCGCGCTAGATATTTTAAATACATATAGCTATGGCGAATTAGTTCGAGTTATTCGCAATTTCGGTGAAGAAAAATTTGCGACCAAGATTGCAGATAACATCATTAAGGCACGAGAAGCGGGAACTCTTTCAACAACTAAAGATTTGGCTGAAATCGTAAAGAACAGCATTCCGGCACCAGCTAGACGTACTGGTGGAAACCCAGCGAAACGCACATTCCAGGCGCTGCGCATCGAAGTGAACCAAGAACTCGCGGTATTAGAGCGCGCACTGCCGCAAGCAATTCAAGGGATTCGAGTTGGTGGCCGCTTAGTTGTTATGGCATATCAATCTCTCGAAGACAAAATTGTTAAGAAAGCTTTTGCGCAAGTTACGGGTTCAAACTCACCACTTGGCCTGCCATTTGATCTGCCAAATTCAGCGGCAAGTTACAAATTAGTTATTAATGGCAGCGAAGGTGCGAGCAATCAGGAGATTGCAATTAATGCCCGCGCCCAATCAATGCGTTTGCGTGCAATAGAACGGGTGGCTGCATAATGGCAATTCTTGCCCTACCTCCGCTAATTCGTCCTCGCCTCGCCCTCAAGCAGGTAATTGATAGCGTTGCAGAGACTCAAACAAATGCGGCAAACACAAAATTAGATACTAGAAAATTTATGTTTGTAATGGCGACTGTAGTTACCTTAAATCTCTTGGTGATCGCTGGAATCAACATTCTCATGACCCAAGATGCTTTCACGCTTCAACACTTAAAGGCAGAGCGAAATAGCGCCTTAGATAAAAAAGATGCAATTTTAAATCAGGTAAATCAAATGAATTCGCCATCGAATCTCGCAAGAATGGCACGCGATATGGGAATGGTTGCAGCTACGAAAATTGAATATTTGAATTATTCAGAACTCAACGAAGTGGTGGTCCCATGACGCATCACGCAATTGTCCATAAACGAATTCGGACGCTACTAGTTGCAACTTTTGCCCTCTTTGGCGTGATCCTTGCCCAACTAATCTCAGTCCAGGTTGTTCGCGCCGGAACAATAAGCGAGCGAGCAACTAATGAACTTATGCAGACCTCAGTTCTATTAGCTCCGCGCGGCGCTATCAGCGATGTTAATGGCGTGGAACTGGCTCGAAGCGTTGCGGCTGTGACAATAGTTGTTGACCAAACTCAGATTACAAATCCAAAATTAACAGCAGAAATCACAAGCCCAATCTTGAAAATGGGCACTAGTGAGTTGGAAGCGCTATATACCGGCACCTTGAAATATAAAATAATTGTCAAGAATGCTAAACCAGCAATGTGGGTAGCACTTCAAACCACAATTTCTGATTACAACAATAAGGTTTTAAAGAGTCGCGACGGTATGTCAAAGCGGTTAGTCGGTTTCTTCTCCGAGCGCGGTTATGTTCGGGAGTATCCAACAGGGATGCTGGCCTCATCGCTTATTGGAATTATCAATCACGAAGGTGTTGGAGCTGCTGGAATCGAAAGCAGTTTAAATAGCGAACTCTCAGGTGTTAATGGTCAATATGTTTATGAGAATGGCGCGGGAACAATCATTCCTGGTTCAGCAAAGATTAGAACCGAGGCAAAAGCCGGAACATCAATTCGATTAACAATAGACCGAGATATTCAATGGGTGGCCCAAGATGCCATTAGCAAAGCGGTTAAGAGCTCTAATGCAAAATCTGGAACTGTAATTGTTATGGATCCAAAGACCGGAGCGATTATCGCCCAAGCAAGCGCTCCTACTTTCAACCCATCAAAACCTATCGTCGGAAATTTAGAAGTCATTCGCAATCCAGCTGTGCAAGATGTTTATGAGCCTGGCTCAACTGGAAAAGTTATTACTTATGCTGCAGCGCTGGAAGAGTCAAAGCTGAAGGCAAACTCAGTTTATACAATTCCTTACTCGATGAAAGTTTCAGGATCAACTTTTAAAGACCACGAGCCACACCCAACACAGCGTTTGACAGCTACAGGTTCGCTAGCAGTATCAAGTAATACCGGCGCAATTAAAATTGGTCAACAACTTGGTAGTAAAACTCTTTATAAGTATTTAACTGACTTCGGTTTTGGTCAGAGCACTGGATCTCATTTACCCGGGGAGTCGGCAGGATTGTTGCGACCAGTTTCAGATTGGTCGGGAACCTCACTTCCAACATTTTCTTTCGGACAAGGTTATTCAGTAACTGCGCTACAAGCGACAAGTGTTTTTGCAACAATTGCCAATGATGGAGTACGCGTAACACCAACAGTCGTCGCTGGAACTACTGATGCCAGTGGAAATTACATTCCTGCAAAAGATCAAAAGACCAAGCGAGTTGTAAGTGCAACCACCGCTAAAGAGATTCGCAAGATGCTAGAGAGCGTAGTTTCAGCAAATGGAACGGCGCCAACAGCTGCGATTCCGGGCTACCGAGTTGCTGGTAAGACTGGAACTGCGATGCGAATTAACCCAAATTGCAATTGTTACAGCGGCTATACCGCCTCTTTCATTGGCTTCGCACCTGCTGATAAGCCCGCTTATGTTGTGAGTGTGACGATTCAAGATCCAAAGGGCATGCACTGGGGCGGCGCACTTGGTGGCCCAGTTTTTGCCAAAGTTATGAAATTCGTTCTGCAAACAAAACATATTGCACCGTCTAAGAGTAAGTTGTCGGCATATCCACTTACGGAAGCCGAACTCAAGAAAAGTGCACGTGCCAAATGATTCGACCAGTATCTGATTTCAATAAATCAGTTGCGGAACTCGCCAGATTTCTCGGTATCGATACAACTATTGATCTAAATTTCACAGGAATTACTTCAGATTCGAGAGCAGTGGAACCCGGCGATCTATTTATCGCCCTTCCTGGATTGAAATCTCATGGCGCAAGTTTTATCGATGAAGTGGTGAAGCTTGGCGCAGTAGCAGTTTTGAGCGACCTAGATGGTTCTAAAATTATCGGAACCAAACTCCCGGTTCTAATTGTTGGAAACCCCCGACGCGAGCTTGGCGATATCTGTTCTTGGTTTTATCAATCTCCTTCAAGTAGTTTAAATATTGCAGGCATAACCGGAACAAATGGCAAAACTACTACTTCGGTTATTTTGAATCAGATTCTCAAGTACGCCGGGAAAAGCACCGGTCTAATTGGAACAATTGGCATTGAAATTGGTCCGGAGAAGATCGCAGCAAATTTCACAACCCCGGAAGCCAGTGAATTACAAAGTTTATTTGCAACGATGCACGAGCGTCACATTTCACATGTTGCCATGGAAGTAAGTAGCCACGCCCTTGAAGCAAGACGAGTGTCTGGTAGCAAATTTAGAGTTGTTGGATTTACCAATCTAACGCAAGATCATCTAGATTTTCATGGTGATATGGCGAGTTACTTTGCCGCGAAGGCACGGCTATTTACTCCAGAATTTAGTGAACTTGGTTTTGTAAATATTGATGATGCGTATGGCAAGAAATTACTTTCTTCGGCTTCGATTCCAATCATCCCAATCTCACGCGAAAATAGCAGCGCTCAATGGCACTACGAGAGAATTGAAATAACTCCAAAGGGATATGAAGTCGCGATTCGAGGAACCGGTGGCGTTCTAATCGAAGGAGAGTTTAATTTAATTGGCGATCACAATTTAGATAATCTATTAATGGCAGTAGCAATGGCCTTTGAATTTGAAATAGACCCATTAGTTATCGGAAATAGTCTGCACCAACTACAAGGTGCAGCAGGTCGACTAGAAAGCGTAGATATTGGACAGAAATTCTTAGCGCTAGTTGATTATGCACATACTCCAGATGCTGTTACTAGAACTTTGGCAACTCTTCGCAAAAGCTGCAAGGGAAGAATTATTGGTGTCCTTGGCTGCGGAGGAGATCGCGATAAAACAAAACGTCCAATTATGGGAAGCGGATTGTTGAGTGGATCGGATCTTGCAATTTTTACGAGCGATAATCCACGAAGTGAGTCACCAGAAAAAATTCTTGAAGAGATGGTTTCAAATTTAGATTTGACCGAGAGCGCCGCAGTAATAGTAGATCGGCGTGAAGCAATTGCGTTAGCTGTAGCAAGTGCGTTGCCTGGTGACTGTGTGATTGTTATGGGCAAGGGCCACGAAGTTGGACAAGAAATCGCAGGGGTTAAGTTGCCTTTTGATGATCGAATTGAACTTGCAAG
>WLJZ01000075.1 GCA_009701525.1 Actinomycetota bacterium | reverse complement strand
TTTCTGTGAATTTAATTATCGATTCGATCTTCCGTGATCTGCATATTTCTCATCGCTGGGACTGCAAGCATTCCTAAGATGAAAACTGCGCTAAAAATAGCGAGGGCATAAAGCGTATTTGATAAGCCAATTGCCATTGATAGCGGACCTGCAATCGCCAGACCTACTGGTCGCAGAAGCATGGTTCCCATCGCATCAAATGATGAAACTCTAGAAAGCGCTTCTCTTGGAACTTCTCTTGCCATTGCAGTTGACCAAATTGTCGTCCACAAATCAATTGTCATTCCCCAAAGCAGCGCGCAGAAAGCGATAAACCAAATTGATTGTGGCTTAGCCATTGACCACATGTAAAGCGAAATGGAGAAGCTAATCAGTAGTAGAAAACGAAGTGGATACTTCAATTTGATTTTGATTCCGATTATCGAGCCAATGATTAGACCGAATCCTTCAAAAGTTAAAACTAGAGCCCAGGATTTGGCGCCATTGAATTCTTCAAGTGCAATAAGAGGGCCTAAGACATTTTCACCCGCAGCCCAAGCAAGAACTATAAATGAGAATCCAAATACTCCGATAACGATCCAACGATATGAGGTAAAGATTTTCCAGCCATGGATTAAATCATCAAGCATTGAGTTTTCACTCTGGGCATTCGCGGGTGATACATGTCGGAAACTAAATAGAAGAGTTCCGCCAATAACGAAGGTAACGGCATCTATTGCAAGCGCCCAAGTACTTCCCCATCCTGCAACAATAATTCCGCCAACAGCTGCACCAAGAATAATTGCGCCATTTGAAAAGAAGTTATTTACCGCATTCGTTTTCTGTAAATCCTCATCTGGGACAAGCGCCGGTAGAACTCCTGACATTGCAGGCCAGAAGATTCCCCACATTAAACCGAAGTTAATATTCACTAATAAAAGGACAATTAATGGAACGTTCCCTGTCGCAAAAAATGCAACCTGAACAAATAGGCCCGTGGCCGCGACTAAATCCGCAAAAGCAACAGCTTTTACTCGGCCAAACTTATCGGCGAGAACGCCACCAAATGGGCTCATTACAAGCATTGCAACGGTGGTTGATCCAAGAACCAAACCCAAGAGGTTTGCATCGCCATTTGGAAGATGAAGAATTCCGAAAGCTAGAGCAATTGGTGACATGCCATTTCCGAAGTTGCTAATAAAGCGCGCAAAATAGAAGCGCTTTATGTAGCGATATCCAAATAGTTCATTAAAACTCACTTGCATATGATACTTGTAGTTATGCGAATGTTATTTTTTCGCCTGCTTTAAATCGTGCGGTGGGGGCACCGCTTAAAATATGCACTCCTCCTTCACCATGAACCTGCCAGATATTCTCATTTAATGAGGTTTCGGCATCGAGCCCAGTAACTAAGGCAGTGTCTTCATCGATTCCAATAATTACAGTTCCGACCGGAGCCTTCATAACTATTTTTGCCGCGCTATCTGGAATCCAACCAAAGAATTTGTTGTAATGTGGAATTGGACGCAAGTTTGGAATCACATTAAGCCCAGGAATTCCCAAGTTCTTCATCTTAAAAAAATTTGGAACATCGCCGCTTAACGCCATTGCACCAGCGCTACATCCTGCGAGCGCAGCACCTGATTTCCAATTTAGTTCAATCGCTTCCCACAGTGGTGTTGAGTGCAGAGTAGATGCTAAATATCCCGGATCTCCTCCTGAGAAATATATGAGACCAGCATTTGCTATCTTCGAAATGTATTCACTATTAAATGCATCTTCACGTTTAAATATCGGTAAGAACTCTTGTAGTGCCCCGATTCGTCGGGCCTGTTCTGCGCCAATTGATTCCCAATATTCCAAACGCTCTTTGCTTTCTTGTCCCGCGGCTGTGGGGATTTGTAAGTATCTATTTGGTTTACCTTTAGAAATTCCAGACTCTAAAAGAGCGCGTTCTAGATCTTGCATCACTGGTAAATACTCACCAGATCCCACAAGTGCCAGAGCGCCAATTTTTGCCATGTGGTTACTTTATCTGCAGAGATTCAAAACCTTTTTCGATAGGATTCTCGTTATGCGTAAATGGGCCAGAAAGATTGCAGTGGCTCTATCTATAGGCATAGTTCTTACCTCTGGAAGCTTTCATTTCTTTAGCAAGGCAGCCTCAAACGCCATCCCTAGATCAAAAGTTTTACAGGGCGCAAAGCAATCCCAAAATGGCGATACCAATATTTTATTGCTCGGTCTAGATAGCAGACGTGATAACGATGGCAATCCGCTTCCACTTAAGTTAACAAAGTTGCTACATGTTGGCCCAGCATCAATTGGTGGTTACAACACAAACACCATGATTCTGATTCATCTCCCTGCTAACGGCAAGAAAGCAGTTGCAATTTCAATTCCTCGCGATGATTATGTAAATGTTCCTGGTTATGGAATGAAGAAGATTAAAGAAGCTTATGGTTATGCCAAATATGCCGAAGACTCAAGGTTGTATAAAGAAGGGGTCGAACAACCGGCCCGTGAACATCTTGCTCGTGATGCCGGCCGAGCAGCAGCAATCACAACTGTTTCGCAATTTCTAGATGTGCCAATTGACCATTTTGCTGAAGTCAACTTAGTTGGCTTTTATGATCTAGCTAATGCGCTTGGTGGAATCCAAGTCTGCCTAAACCGAGCCGTAAATGACCAGAAATATTCGGGCGCGGTTTTCCCTGCCGGACTTCAAACTATTTCTGGTGTCGACGCGCTTAAGTTTGTCCGTCAACGTCATGGTCTACCAAATGGCGATTTAGATCGAACTCATCGACAACAAGCATTCATCACTGGTGTTATTACAAAATTTAGAACCCAAGGAATTTTTGGCGACTTAAGCAAATTATCGGCGCTATTAAACGTTGCAAAGAAAGATGTTGTTATTGATTCAGGTTTTGATGTTCTAGGTTTTCTTCCACAAGCAAAAGCGCTAACTGGTGGCAACATCACCTTCCATACGCTTCCAATTGAAGGTTATGTAATGCGCAATGGGCAGAGTGTAAATTTGGTTGATGAAATAAAAGTTCGCAAATATGTACAAGAACTCTTTAATCCAAAGATTACAGATTCAAAACCTTCACCAAAGCCTAAGCCAACTAAAATTAATTATGCCAATTTAGCCAGCGGTAAAGCCGTTGACGGCAGCAAAATTCCTTGCGTTAACTAAGTAGAACAGAGGCGCAATGTTTGCAGTTTTTGCTGTTCTAATCGGTGTTGTTGTCGCAATACAGTCTCGAATTAACGGTCAATTATCGGTTGACTTAAATAACGGATTGGCTGCGGCGCTTGTCTCATTCTTAACAGGGTGGGCATTAGTTTCTATCTTAGTTTTTGGATTTAAAATCGAACGAGATGCGCTATTTAGAATCTTCACCGCGATAAAGAGCAGAGAGCTTGTTACTTGGGAAGTTATGGGTGGAATTCTTGGTGGCTTCTTTGTTGCCGCCCAAAGCGCAGTTGTTCCACAAATAGGTGTTGCGCTCTTCACTATAAGTGTCGTTGCAGGTCAGACTGTCTCTTCATTATTAGTAGATAAAGCAGGAATCACGCCAAGTGGAAAACAGAAGATAACTAAACCAAGAATATTCGCAGCGATTGCCACGTTGATTGCAGTGGCTATTGCGGTATTTCCAGATCTGACAAATTCGGAATTTAGATTTCTTCCGCTTACCTTTGCGCTAATAGTTGGTGTCTTCGCATCTATACAACAAGGTATGAATGGCCGCGTAAATGTTGTTGCTAAGCGCCCCCTTGCGACTGCTTGGTTGAATTTTGCAAGTGGAACATTTGTTGTTCTAATTGCCCTAACAATTAATTTATTCTTCGGGGCAACTATCGATGATTTCCCAAGTAATTTCTGGGTCTATACGGGTGGAACTGCCGGTTTAATTTTCGTTGCAGTATCTGCCTATATTGTTAAGCATCTTGGCGTTCTAAATTTTGTAATCTTAAATATCGCAGGTCAGCTAGTTGGTGCGGTAATTATTGATTGGGTCGCACCCGCAAAAGCTGGGTCACTAAATGGTTATTTAATATTTGGCACAGCGCTGACAATTGCATCGATTGCGGTATCTAGAATTTATGAAGCAAGGAAAGCTAGAACTTAATCGTCATCCTCTTCATCATGATCGCGATGTTCTCTTTTCTCGCCATGTTCATCATCCTCATCCTCTTCATCATCGCCACCAGAGATAGTCGGCTTTGAGATAGTTGGTTTAGAAGTTGCTGGCATAGTGGCTTTAGGAGAGGCAATCTTTGAAGTAGCCTCCTTGCTTGGAGTAGCAATTGGTGCCGCAGATACTGCGCTAACTGGAGTTGGAGATGAGATTACATTTGTAATTTGATCACTTGTTGCCGGTTTTAATTCAGCGTAAGCAACGCCAGAGGCAACAAGAATTCCGACTCCGATTAAGGCAATCTGTGATTTCATGTAGATATTATCTTTCAGTTTCCTGAGTTATTCTCTGATAAAGCCTGAGAAATCAATTTAAATATTACTTAGTCCGAGGTTTTGCTTTGCCAACATTTTTCTTAGGCCCAGCTTTTTTAAATGTTCCTTTAGGAAGCGGCGCTCTCTTGGCTGGTGCTTTCTTAGCAAACTTCTTTGGACCTGAAGCTTTCTTAAAAGCTGGACGTTTGCCTTCATATTTTTCAGTGCGCTCTACTTGTTCAGAATCTGCGCGCCAAGTTGAGGTTGCTGGTCTGGAATCAGATTTATAACTCTTCTTGACTGGGCGATCTGTTTTAACAAACTTTGAAGGTTTAGGTGAGTTGAAACGATCTACCTTTGCTGGGCGATCTGACTTCTCAAAGCGTTCAGCTTTTGGATGACGATCGGCTCTAAATGTGCGCTCTGGTTTTCCGCGCTTTTCAAATTTGTCACTTCGTTCTGTGCGAACTGGACGATCTTCGCGAACTGGACGATCAGTACGTGCTGGACGATCTTCGTACTTAGGTTTTGTAGGAGCTGCGCCACGGAATGAGCGAACCGGTTTTTCGTTCTCGCTATCACCAACACGGCCGCCGCCTTCGCTGCGCTTCTTGAAATTACCAGAATGTCCACGACGGAAACCACCACGGTCACCACG
>WLJZ01000074.1 GCA_009701525.1 Actinomycetota bacterium | reverse complement strand
GATTGAGCTAATTTCTGGGCCAATAGCAGCCATATTGGGCGAAATTGAGCCACTTATCGTCGAAGTTGAAGAGAGCTCGAGCGAGAGTCCAACTTCGGAAAGTGATTAATTACGCAACATTAAAGTTGCGTAAATCCCCACATAGGTTTTAGGCTTCTACACATGTACAGCACATTCCTAATTGCTCTTCGCGAAGGTCTAGAAGCCGCGCTAATCATCGGCATTCTCGTTGCCTACCTCGTTAAATCAAATCAACGCAAGGCACTTCCAGCACTTTGGACCGGTGTCGGAGTTGCACTTGTCGCGAGCTTCGCCTTTGGTGCTTTTCTTTCATTTACATCAACACAACTCTCTGAAGCCGGCGAACAAATGTTTGCGGGAACAACTTCACTAGTCGCAGTAATCCTTGTTACATATATGGTTTTTTGGATGAAGCGCGTGGCTCGAGGTTTAAAAACAGAGCTTCATGGAAAAGTTGATTATGCAATGCCGCTAGGCAAAATTGCCTTGATTTCAGCTTCATTTTTCGCAGTTGCTCGCGAAGGATTAGAAACAGCACTCTTTGTTTACTCTAACTTTAAAACAGTTTCCGATAATTCATCTCCCGCAATCGGATTGACTCTCGGCTTGGCACTCGCCGTTGCATTAGGTATCGCAATTTACCGTCAGAGTTTGAAGATCAATTTAGGAAAATTTTTCATGGTCACTGGAACGGCACTAATCGTTATTGCCGGAGGCGTTCTCTCCTATGCGGTTCACGAGTTCCAAGAATTTGGCGCACTTCCTGGCGAAGATTCATACGTTTGGAACTGGGTTTCTGCCGATCCAACTATCACCGCTCTTCTTTCAGGAACAATCGGGATTAGCACCAAAATCTCCTGGCTACAGCTTGTAATTTGGGCTGCTTACCTAACAATCACACTGCGCGCCTACTTGGCACCAAAAAAGGCAGTTCCAGCAACGCTTTAAGCATTTCCTTTTTTCCTACTGGCGAGTAACCTTACTGGGATAAGAACCCTTTCCTAGTAGGAGACCTTGATGAGTGAGCGTGTAGTTCTAGTTGATGCGGTCCGTTCCCCTTTTGGAAAGGCCGGAAGTTTATATGCCGAGACCAGAGCTGATGACATTATGGTCCGAACTCTTCGCGGTTTATTAGAGCGAAATCCAAAAGTTTCACCAGCAGCGATAGATGATGTTGCTATTGCCGCCGCAACACAGAGCGGTGATCAAGGTATGAACATTGGTCGAAGTGTTTCGCTACTCGCAGGAATTCCAAATAGCGTTCCCGGATATTCAATTGATCGCTGGTGCGCTGGTGCGCTTACAGCAGTAACAACAATTTCTGGTGCAATAGCTATGGGCCAATATGACATTGCAATAGCTGGTGGTGTTGAACATATGGGACACCATCCAATGGGTGAAGGTATGGATCCAAATCCAAGATACTTGGCTGAAAAATTAGTTGATACAGATGCTCTTCAAATGGGAATGACAGCTGAAAGATTGCATGACAAGTTTCCACATTTAACTAAAGCTAGAGCCGATGCTTACGCCGTTGCATCACAGAATAAAACTGCCGCCGCTTACACCGCAGGAAAGATTCAACGCGATTTAATTCCAGTTGCGGTTCGCTCGGTTGAACTTGGTTGGGGCGTTGCAACTATTGACGAACCACCTCGCCCTGGCACAACTATTGAAGCTCTTGCAGCTTTGAAGACGCCATTTAGAGCAATGGGAAATGTAACTGCTGGAAATGCTGCCGGCTTAAATGATGGTGCAACTGCGGCAATTCTTGCGAGTGAATCAAAGGCCAATGAGCTTGGTCTTGGAATAAAAGCTAAGTTAGTTTCATTTGCCTTTGCGGGAGTCGAACCAGAAATTATGGGATACGGCCCGGTTCCAAGCACAATAAAGGCGTTAGCTAAAGCTGGCTTATCAATTACAGATATTGGACTATTTGAAATCAATGAGGCCTTTGCAATTCAAGTGCTTTCATTTTTAGATCACTTTGGTATTGCTGATGACGATCTCCGAGTAAATAAATACGGTGGCGCAATTGCTGTTGGACATCCACTGGCATCTTCTGGCGTGCGCTTAATGATCAATCTGGCTCGCGGCTTTGAAGAACATCCAGAAGTCCAATACGGCCTAACAACGATGTGCATCGGACTTGGAATGGGCGGCAGCATTATTTGGGAGAACCCGCACTTCAATGGTTCAGCAGGAAAGGCGGCAAAATAATGAGCGAGATAAAGTTGCCAGACGGCGCGCCAGAAGAAGTTGTAACTGCCGCACACGTTCGCGAAATTGACCTGGCACCATTTGGCGCCACCGGAACTCTCTCTTTAATTACTTTAGATAACGCAATGGATCACAATCGGCCAAATACTTTTGGACCAAACTCACTTGCGGCTTTAAATGAGGCAATCACGATTGCAGAAGCTAGCTCATCGGTTGCAATTGCAATCACTGGTAAACCTTTTATCTTTGCAGCAGGGGCCGACCTATCTGGTCTGGCTTTCCTGACTGAAAAGAAACAAGCACTAGCAATTGGAAAACTGGGGCACGATGTATTTCGTAGATTTGGCGAAAGCACCAAGCCAACATTTGCTTTTGTTAATGGCCTAGCACTTGGTGGTGGCCTAGAGGTTGCCCTTCATTGTAAGTATCGCAGCGTCGCCTCTACAGCTTTCACTGCGCTTCCAGAAGTTTTCTTGGGATTAGTTCCAGGATGGGGCGGGGCAACTATTTTGCCGAAATTAATTGGTCCAGCAAATGCGGTTCAGGTAATTATTTTAAACGCCTTAAATAACAACACAATGATGAAAGCCAAAGATGCGCTGGCTCTTGGTGTTGCTGATGTTGTATTCGAGCCCGCCGATTTTCTTGAGAACTCAATTAAATTTGCTGCTTGCGTTATAAACGGATCCACGAAAATTGAACGCGCCGACCATACAAAAGATGAAGCGGCCTGGAAGCAAGCTATTGCTACCGGCGAGGCTGCGGTTGCCAAGAAATTTGGTGGCGCACAAATCCCCCAAGCCATTAAGGCTCTGGATTTAATTGCGGCGGCAAGAACTAATACTTTGAGCGCAGGATTCGATGCTGAAGATGTTGAGCTAGCTAATTTAACAATGAGCAACCCACTTCGCGCCTCGCTTTATGCATTTAATTTAATTCAAAAGAAGCGTAAGAAAGTTGAGGGCGCTCCTAAACCTGCCCTTGCCAGAAAGATAACGAAAGTTGGTGTTGTCGGAGCTGGGCTAATGGCATCACAACTAGCACTAGTAATGCTTCGCAATCTTAAAGTTCCTGTTGTAATTACCGATCTTGATCAAGAACGGGTTGATAAAGGTCTTGCCTATATCCGAGCCGAACTCGCGAAGTTAGTTGAGAAAAAGCGGATGAGTCCAGAGAGCGCAGCAAGATTAGGTTCTCTAGTTTCTGGCTCGACAGATAAATCAATATTTGCTGATGCCTCTTTTGTTATCGAGGCAATTTTCGAAGAGCTCGAACTCAAGAAGGCGCTCTTTGGCGAGCTAGAGAAGATTGTTTCGGTCGAATGCATCTTGGCAACAAATACCTCTTCGCTTTCAGTAACAAAAATGTCTGAAGGGCTAGCTAATCCAGAACGTGTAATTGGATTCCACTTCTTCAATCCAGTTGCCGTAATGCCTTTACTGGAGATAGCTAGAACTCCTGCAACAGATGATGCGACTACTGCAACCGCCGTCGCAGTTGGCAAAGAGTTAAAGAAAACCATGGTTATTGTTAAGGACTCCCCTGCATTTGTTGTTAATAGATTGCTAACTCGATTCATGGGCGAGATAACTGATGCAATAGATGAAGGAACTTCACCAGATGTTGCAGATGCCGCCATGAAACCACTGGGTTTGCCTATGACATCGCTAGAACTATTAGGTCTAGTAGGACCAGGTGTTGCCCTTCACGTCGCCGAAACTTTGAATAAGAATCTGGGCGAGCGTTATCGAATCTCACCAACTATGCAGGCCTTTGTCGCACAAGGTGTTAAAACTTTCTACATAAAAGATGAGAAGGGCGCGCTAACTCCAAACCCTGCAGCACTTGCTCTAATAAAGTCTGGTTCTAAGGCTTCGACAACTGAGGAAGTTCGAATTCGCGCACTTAAAGCCTTAGCTAGCGAGGCTCGAATGATGTTAGATGAAGGCGTAGTTTCAACTGCTGCTGAAATTGATATCTGCATGCTGCTTGGCTGCGGTTGGCCACTGCACCTGGGCGGAATTCTTCCTTACCTAGATCGCGAAGGAATTAGTAGCGAGGTTAGCGGTCAGAATTTTCATCAAGCGGGAGTTGCTTCACTGGCATAACGCCAGTTTTCAGCTCATCTTTAAGAGAGCTACTCCAAGAAACTAATTGGTGAGTTATGTTCTGTGATGTAATGCCTAGATCGGTCAAGATTTCGCCACGCTTTGAATGCTCAATAAATTCAAGTGGCACTCCGATTGAATGAATTGGTACATCTAGGCCAGCTTCTCTAAACATTTCAGAGATAGTGCTCGCAATTCCACCATGTTTAATTCCATCTTCCACAACAACGACGCTCTTATAGCGTTGGGCCATTGTCAACAAACTAACTGGAAGCGGCTTAACCCAACGTGGATCTATAACCGTTACTCCGACGCCTTCGCGGTAGGCCTGCGATGCTGCCTCTACACAAATCTTTGCCATAGCCCCCACACTTACAAGCAGAACATCTGCGCTCTCGCCTCGGTAGAGAACATCAATTCCATCGCGTCGTTCAAAGGCTGGAATATCTGCGCCTACCGCGCCCTTAGGGAAGCGAAGTAGTGATGGCGCATCGTTGATTTCTAATGATTCGCGGAGAACTTCACGTAAAGTTGCAGCATCACGAGGTGCGGCAACATGAAGTGTTGGAACAATTCCGGTCAAAGCTAAGTCCCAGATTCCGTGATGTGAAGGTCCATCATCGCCAGTTATTCCAGCACGATCTAAAACAAAGGTAACGCCGGCTTTATGAAGTGCAACATCCATCAACAATTGATCAAATGCTCGATTTAAGAATGTTGAATAAATCGCAACAACCGGATGTAGGCCGGTAAATGCCATTCCAGCAGCGCTCGTTGTTGCATGTTGTTC
>WLJZ01000073.1 GCA_009701525.1 Actinomycetota bacterium | reverse complement strand
AGAAGCTTAAATTACTTTTAAGTGCGTTTGAAGTAAATGCGCGCTCCAAAGAAAGGTTCGCTCCTTCGCGAACTTCCAATAATCATAGTTGCGGCTTTAGTCGTATCTGTTGTTGTTAAAACTTTCCTAATTCACTTCTTTTACATCCCATCAGGTTCGATGGAGAACACTCTTCAAGTTGGGGATCGCATCGCAGTAAATAAACTTGCAAGTTATTTCAGTGATATCAAACGCGGAGAAGTTGTCGTATTTCGCGATCCAGCTGGTTGGCTTGGCGCACCTGTTGAGAGCACAGATCCAAAATTCCTTTCTACAATCAAAAGCGGCTTAGTAACTGTTGGAGTACTTCCAGACCCAGCAAAGCAATATTTAATTAAGCGCACAATTGGCGTTGGCGGCGATACCGTTGCATGTTGCGATAGCAAAGGATTCTTGACGGTTAATGGAATAAAGATTAACGAGCCATATATTTACACTGGCAATAAGCCAAGTGATAGTGATTTCAAAGTTAAAGTTCCGCAAGGTTTTATCTGGGTAATGGGCGATCACCGCGGAGCTAGTGCGGATTCAAGATTCCATACAGATGACATTCATAAAGGAATGGTTCCTCTTTCATCAGTTGTCGGCCGAGCGGCATTTGTAGTTTGGCCATTTAATCACGCGAAATTCTTAAGTGTTGGCAGCGATTTATCTAAGGTAGCTGTAACTAAAAATAAGTAATGAAGGACATCGGAAAGATCGAATCCACGCTAATTAAAGCGGGCATAAAAGAGATTGCTGGAGTGGATGAAGCTGGACGCGGTCCTTGCGCCGGACCTCTAGTAGTTGCAGCGGTAATTCTTAAAGATCCATTCGCGCCAGAATTAGCCAAGGTGCGGGATTCAAAAGAACTCTCTGAGAAATTACGTGAAGAGCTTTTCGATGTTGTTATCGATCAAGCTACCTCATACTCAATTATCGAAATTTCGGTTGAAGAGATAGATAGCTTTGGACTTCATAAGTCGAATCTTGAAGGCATGCGCCGCGCAGTTAATTCGCTCAAGACAATTCCAGAATATGTTCTAACTGATGGATATCCAATCGAGGGTTTGGCAATTCCAAATCTTGCTGTTTGGAAAGGCGATCAAGTCGCAATCTCAATTAGTGCCGCCTCGATTCTGGCTAAGGTCTATCGTGATCGCGAAATGGTGAAATTAGATAGGGAGTATCCCGGATATGGCCTTGCTAAACACAAAGGCTATATAACCGCGGCCCACACCAAAGCTTTAGGGGAGCTAGGCGTTAGCGATATTCACCGAAAATCTTTTGCAAACATCGCAGCACTTATTAACAAGTAGCAGAAGCTCACATCCCTTTATTAATTTCTCTTTCAAGCAAGGCGATTGATTTAACCTCACCCTTCTATGGGAACAAAACAATTAATAGGTGCGCTCGGCGAAGATTTTGTAGCTAAGTATTTAGTAGCAAAAGATTATGAAATTCTCGATCGTAATTGGCGCATTCGAGAAGGCGAAATTGACTTAGTTGCGATTTCTAAACACGGCATTGTCGTATTTGTTGAAGTAAAGACTCGGACAAGTATCGCTTTTGGCCACCCACTTGAGGCAATCACAAAAGAGAAGGCTTATCGGCTACAACGGTTGGCACTGGCTTGGCTAACAGTTCATCACAGGTGGGGTTTTGAATATCGTATCGATGCCGCTGCTGTTCTAATTTCAAAGGGCGAGAAGTTCGAAATCGACTATCGAATTGCAGTTCTCTAAGTGGGGCTAGCAATGACATCTAGTGTTGCGCTAACTGGGTTAATTGGGAATCTAGTTGATGTCGAAGTTGATATTTCAGATGGTTTGCCGGGTTATGTTTTATTGGGGTTGCCAGATGCCGCGCTAAATGAATCTAAGGATCGGGTTCGGGCCGCACTTGTAAACAGCGGAGAGAGTTGGCCAAATAAGAAAGTTACAGTTTCACTTTCACCGGCCTGGCTTCCAAAGAGTGGCTCCGGTTTTGATTTACCCATTGCGATTGCGCTGTTGATGGCACAAGGACTTATTCCAAAAGATGAAGCAACTCCAACAATCTATTTAGGCGAATTATCTTTAGATGGCCAAGTTCGTGCTATTCGGGGCGTACTGCCTTCAGTATTGGCGGCAAAGAAGAATGGATTTGTTCGCGCACTGGTGCCATTCAAAAATTATGCAGAAGCAAAATGTGTATTTGGAATTGATGTAATTGCAATCAGCTCGCTAGATGATGCACTTAGACATTTACGAAGTGGAGAAATTCCAAATTCACCTGAAGAGCTAGAACGAGATGAGACAGATTATTTCTTGGACTTATGTGATGTTGCAGGACAAGTTGGTGCTCGAAGAGCTTTAGAGATTGCAGCAATTGGTGGGCATCATCTGCTTTTCATAGGTCCACCCGGGACCGGCAAAACGATGTTGGCAGAACGAATTCCTTCGATTCTTCCGCCACTTGATGATGAATCGATTTTAGAAGTTACCGCGATCCATTCAATTGCTGGAACCCTGCTAGATCGAGCGCTCTTATCCAAATTGCCACCATTCGTTTCACCACATCACACAACAACTGCGCCAGCAATGATTGGCGGTGGCGCACATGCAATTCGGCCAGGTGCAACTTCACTTGCACATAAAGGAGTTCTCTTTATTGATGAAGCACCAGAATGTGCACGTGGAGTTTTAGATTCACTTAGACAACCACTCGAATCTGGCAATGTAACTATTTCAAGAGCTGTTGGGTCGGTGACATATCCTGCAAGATTTATGTTGGTTCTTGCTGCAAACCCTTGTCCGTGCGGCCGCTTTAGCGGACGAGGCAGGAGTTGTACCTGTACCCAAGTAGCAATTAGAAGATATCTTCAAAGATTATCGGGCCCTTTATTAGACCGAATCGACATACGAGTCTTTGTAGATTCGCCTAGTAGAGTTGAAATGGCGAGTGATCAACTTGGCGAATCAAGTGCCACAGTTCGAGAGCGAGTGATTCTTGCTCGAAAAATTGCAGATCAGCGCTTTGTAAATTGCAACTGGAAATTGAATTCGCAAATACCACCAAGTGAATTGCGTAAACGCTTTAGAGCAGAAAAGTCTGGAATGAATTTTCTCCACACCGAGCTCGACAACGAGCGTTTGAGTGCGCGCGGGTTTCATAAAGTTCTACGCATTTCTTGGAGTATCGCCGATTCACATGGTCATCAGATTCCCGACCGCAGTGATGTCGAAGCCGCTTTTAGATTGCGAGAAGGAATGGAGTTATTGGCTTGAGAATTGAATTAGCAAGAGCCCATTTGTTTTCGGCTATTGAAGGCGGTTCAATTTTCTGGAGCAATGAAATAATCTCTAGAGATGCAATTGAGATAAGAGATCGAATTATCGCTGGTAAATATGGGGAGTTAAATTCAGCAGTAAAAATCGCAGTGCGTCTAAAACAATCCAGTGGGGAAGAGGTTTTAGCCGAGATAGCTAAAGCTGGTGCTTTCCTCCTAACTCCTGAAGATGTTGATTGGCCAGTTTCCTTGAATGATTTAGCTGCGCCACCAATCGCCCTACTTATTAAAGGGCAACGAGAGTATCTACCTAACTTAATCAATTCGATTTCAATTGTAGGAACGAGAAATCCAACGCCGTATGGCAGGCGAATTGCCGAAGATTTTGGTGCTGGTGTTGCCGATCATGAATGGGCTGTCGTAAGTGGTGGCGCAATTGGAATTGATGCCGCGGCGCATAATGGTTGTTTGGTTGGGGAAGGAGTAACTGTTGCAATTCTTGGTGGTGGATTTAACAAGAACTATCCAGCGGCTCATGAGAAGTTGTTTGCGGAGATAAGCGAGAGTGGCTTATTGATTTCAGAAGTTATGCCAGATGTTCCAGCAATCCCACATCGTTTTCTGACCCGCAATCGTTTGATTGCGGCACTATCTAAAGCAACTATCGTTGTTGAGGCGGCATTTAGAAGTGGATCACTTCGAACAGCTCGTGATGCGGCAGAGATATTTCGTCCAGTTATGGCGGTTCCAGGTCCTATTAATTCACCTACGAGCGAGGGCTGCCATCGCTTAATTGCTGAACGTGTAGCAGAGTTAGTTTCATCGGTATCTGAAGTAATGGAATTGGTGAAGCCAATAAGTATTAAGTGAGAGAATTAGGACATGAGTGTTGAACATAAAGCCGGCTTTGTCGCCATCATCGGGCGACCAAATGTTGGAAAATCCACTCTCGTAAATGCTTTAGTTGGTAAGAAAATTGTTATTACTTCAAAACATCCAAACACCACCAGAAATCCAATTCGAGGAATTATCTCTAAACCAGATTTCCAGATGATTGTGGTCGATACCCCTGGTATTCATAAGCCAAAAACCTTGCTTGGTTCAAGGTTAAATGCAATGGTCTCGGAAAATTTAGAGTCTGTAGATGCAGTCTTGATCTGCCTTCCTGCAGATGAAGAGATTGGCCAAGGCGATGAATTTATTGCGCGCCAAGTGCAGAATCAGCGACGAGTTCTAATTGCGGTAACAAAGAGCGATAGCGTTAAACAGGAAGTTATGTTGGCGAAGTTGATAGAAATTGGACAATTCGCCGAACGCGTTGGCCTTAATGTGGCGGAAATAGTCCCGATCTCTGCAAAGAATTTGGATCAGACTGATTTGCTGCTCGGACTACTTGCCGAAAAACTTCCAGCATCACCTTCGCTTTATCCGGAGGATATTTCAACCGATCAAGCGAGCGAAATGACAATTACGGAATTGATCCGCGAGGCGGCAATCGAGAATCTTTACGAGGAAGTTCCACACTCAATAGTTGTGACTATTGATGAGATGGAGAAACGTGAAGGAAAAGATTTCTTCGATATTCATGCAACCCTGCACGTGGAGAGAGATAGTCAGAAATCTATTGTTATCGGACCTCAAGGTTCGCGCTTAAAAGATATTGGCGTTAGAGCTCGTGGTTCTGTTGAGAATTTTTTGGGCGCAAAAATCTTTCTGGGTTTACATGTAAAGGTGAGCAAAGAATGGCAGCGAGATGCCAAAGCGCTTACTAAACTTGGATTTATTGAGCGGAAGTAACAGTTTTACGGCTAGCAAAGTATGAGCCGATAAGTACGAGTGGAAGTCCAAGTGCAATTCCAAGTGTGAATGGCTCTTT
>WLJZ01000072.1 GCA_009701525.1 Actinomycetota bacterium | reverse complement strand
GGCGGTTTAGATGTTACATCTAGAACCACTCTATTTACCTCGCGAACCTCATTTGTAATTCGAGTTGAAATCTTCTCCAATACTTCGTAAGGAATACGACTCCAATCTGCAGTCATTGCATCTTCTGATGAGACCGGGCGAAGAACAATTGGATGACCATAAGTTCTGCCATCGCCTTGCACTCCAACACTTCGCACATCAGCCAATAAAACAACTGGACACTGCCAAATTATCCGATCTAACTCTGCAATGCGCAATTCATTTCGAGCAATTGCATCAGCTTTTCGCAATATTCTAAGATTATTCTCAGTAACTTCGCCAACTATTCGAATTGCAAGTCCAGGGCCAGGAAATGGTTGGCGCCAAATAATTTCTTCCGGCAATCCCATTGATAATCCGGCATATCTAACTTCATCTTTAAATAGCGTACGAAGTGGTTCAATCAATTTAAATTGTAAATCATCAGGAAGTCCACCCACATTGTGATGGGACTTGATATTTGCAGCCCCTTCCCCGCCGCCGGATTCAACTACATCTGGATAGAGAGTTCCTTGAACTAAATAATCAATTGGTTCCGACTCTGAAATTTCGCGGGCTGCGGCTTCGAATACTCTGATGAATTCAGTTCCAATAATTTTTCGTTTTGTTTCTGGATCAGTTACGCCAGCAAGCGCAGTTAAGAAGCGCTCCTTGGCATCAACAACTTTTAGTTTCACGCCCGTGGATGCAACAAAGTCACGTTCGACTTGCTCAGCTTCACCTTCACGAAGTAATCCGTGGTCAACAAATACACAAGTTAGTTGTGATCCGACAGCCTTTTGAACTATGGCGGCTGCGACTGCAGAATCAACACCACCTGATAAGCCACAGAGAACTCGTCCGCTACCGACAAGAGTTTTTATCTTTTCAACTTCCGAGCTAACAATGTTCTCAGAATTCCAAGTTGGTTTACATCCAACTACATCAATTAACCAGCGTCGCAATATTTCTTGGCCATTTTCCGAGTGCAGAACTTCGGGATGGAATTGAACGCCCGCAAATTTCGCATCGCTATTTTCAAAGGCAACAATTGGTGTGTCGTGGGTTTTTGCAGTTGAGGTAAAGCCAGCAGGTGCAGTCGTGACACTGTCTCCGTGGCTCATCCAAACGCTAAAGGATTGCGGCAGATTGGCAAACAATTTAGATTTTGAATCATGACTAATTGAAGTCCGACCAAATTCCGATTTGCCGGTTTGTGTAACAACGCCACCAAGTGCTGATGCCATGACTTGAAAACCATAACAAATTCCGAAGACCGGAATACCAGCTTCAAAAAGTTTAGAATCTAGAGTTGGCGCACCTGCTTCATAAACACTTGAAGGTCCACCAGATAAAATTATTGCAGTTGGCTTCTTCGCTAACATTTTTTCAACGGGCATAGAAGATGGAACAATTTCAGAGTAAACCTGGGCTTGGCGAACCCGACGAGCAATTAACTGGGCGTATTGTGCACCAAAATCAACAACTAGAACTAGTTCTTGGTTTTTTATATTAGACACGGTCGATTACAACTTCAACGCGCTGGAACTCTTTTAGATCTGAGTAACCAGATGTTGCCATCGCACGTCGTAGTGCACCGAACAAATTCATGCTGCCATCAGCAAGGTGTGATGGACCAACCAAGATTTCTTCAAGAGTTCCAACGGTTCCAACTTGAACTCTGTCACCACGAGGTAATTCCAAGTGATGCGCTTCTGAACCCCAGTGCCAACCTTTGCCTGGTGACTCAACAGCTTTTGCAAGAGGTGATCCCATCATTACGGCATCGGCTCCGCAAGCAATTGCTTTTGCGATATCGCCAGATTTTCCAACTGATCCATCTGCAATAACGTGAACAAAACGGCCACCAGATTCATCCATGTAGTCACGACGAGCAGATGCAACTTCGGCAACTGCTGAAGCCATTGGGACTGCAATACCTAATACAGAACGAGTTGTATGTGCGGCTCCGCCGCCAAAACCAACTAGAACACCAGCAGCGCCAGCGCGCATTAGGTGCAAGGCACCAGTACCGGTTGCGCAGCCACCAACGATTACCGGAACATCTAATTCGTAAATAAATTTCTTCAAATTCAGTGGCGCAGTTGCAGTAGCAACATGTTCAGCGCTTACAGTCGTTCCGCGAATAACGAAGATATCTACACCGGCATCAATTACAGCTTTTGCATGTTCGGCGGTGCGCTGTGGTGAAAGTGCGGCAGCGACCGTTACGCCGGCTGCGCGAATTTGAGCGATTCGTTCTTTAATTAATTCTGGACGGATTGGAAGTGCATAAAGTTCTTGCATTCTGCGAATGGCTTTGTCCTGAGGCATAGAAGCAATTTCGCCAAGTGGAATTCTTGGGTCATCATGTCGGGTCCAAAGTCCCTCAAGGTTTAAAACTCCAAGACCGCCTAATTTACCGATTGCGATTGCTGTGTCAGGTGAAACAACTGAGTCCATTGGTGCGGCCATCATCGGAAGTGAGAATTTATAAGCATCGATCTGCCAGTTGATTGAGACATCTTCTGGATCGCGTGTTCGACGGCTTGGGACTATCGCGATGTCATCGAATGAATAGCCAACGCGAGCGCGCTTTCCTGGTCCAATTTCGATTTCGTTCATGGCTACTTTCCTTTTCCGGTGTAGTTCGGTGCATCTGCAACGTGCAAAACATCATGTGGGTGGCTCTCTTGCAGGCCAGCAGAAGTAATTTGAATTAGCTGGCCATTTTGCTGAAGATCAGAAATTGTTGGTGACCCTGCATATCCCATTCCAGAACGTAACCCACCAACTAGTTGATGAACCATCTCTGCAACTGGGCCGCGATAAGCAACTTTTCCTTCGATGCCTTCAGGAACTAATTTATCTTCTGCCAAAACATCATCTTGCATATAACGATCTTTGGAATAAGACTTTTTATCTCCGCGCGATTGCATGGC
Source organism: Actinomycetota bacterium (assembly GCA_009701525.1). Lineage (GTDB taxonomy): Bacteria > Actinomycetota > Actinomycetes > Nanopelagicales > Nanopelagicaceae > AAA044-D11. Next base: position 2,214 of record WLJZ01000072.1, on the reverse strand, counting down.
ACCGAGTGAACCCATTCCGCGATATGCCTTAAATTTCTTTCCTGCTACTTCAACTAATTCACCTGGAGATTCATCACAGCCCGCAAGTAGTGAGCCAAGCATTACTGAATCAGCGCCGGCAACAATTGCTTTTGCAATGTCACCAGAATATTGCAATCCACCATCTGCGATAAGTGGAATGTCGGCTTTAACGCAGGCTTTGTGTGCTTCCATGATTGCAGTTATTTGTGGAACTCCGACGCCAGCAACAACACGTGTTGTGCAAATAGAACCAGGGCCAACTCCAACTTTTACCGCATCTGCGCCAGCATTAATCAACGCTTGCGCGCCAGCACGAGTTGCAACATTTCCACCAATAATTTGAATCTCTGGAAATGCTTTTTTAATTCGGGCAATTGCATCTAGCACTGCGCGGTGATGGCCATGTGCGGTGTCGACCACAACAACATCTACCCCGGCTTCAATTAGCGCTGTGGCTCTAGCAAATCCATCATCTCCAACACCAACAGCGGCGCCGACAATTCCGTGCGCTTTTACTAATTTCACATTCTTTACTTGATCTTCAATAGGCAGATTGCGATGGATTATTCCGATGCCACCGGCCTTAGCCATTGCGATTGCCATTGGCGCTTCAGTAACTGTGTCCATTGCTGAGGAGACCAATGGAATATCTAATGAAATTTTTCGAGTTAACCGAGTCTTAGTATCAACTTCGCTTGGAACTACATCGGAAGCATCTGGAAGTAGAAGGACGTCGTCGTATGTGAGTCCGAGCATTGCGACTTTGTCGCGAGCGCCTTCAAGCATTGGGTCAGTCTAACCAAAGAAAATAGCCTGCTTTACAGCTATTTAAACCGCTAGCGCCGCAAGAATCTGCTCTCTGGCATCAGCTAAGCCTTCAGTCATTACCGCTTTGCCCAGAGATTTAGCCTTAGTTTTTTCATTTAAGGCCTGCCAACCAGGACCACCAAGTAGGACTCTTGGAGCTGGACGAATTGCAGGAAGTTCGGCAACAAATGAATGATCTGCATTTTCAGTTAATTGAGCCCAGAGAAAAATTGCTGGTGGCGCAGATTTAAGAACTACTTGATTTAGCGCTAATTGTGGCGTTCTGGCACCGAGGAAAATGCATTCAATTTTAGCTTCCGCTAAAACCGCCGCCAAGGCGGTAAGTGCAAGTGAGTGCATTTCATTTCCGACACATGCAAGTAGCACCGGCCTTACATTTTTTGGTTTTGCAATCTTTCCAAAATTTTCACTCAGAATCTTCCGCAGAATTTCGCTAAGAAAATGCTCAACTTCGATGCCATCGCCTGTCCGTACCCACTCATCGCCAACTTCAGTCAGAAGTGGTGCAATGACTTCTAGCCAGGTTGCCTCTACTCCGACATCTGAAATTGACTTGCGAATCAAAGTTTCAATTTTCAATTGATCAAATTTGAGAGCTGACTTATGGAGTAGTGAAACTAGATCACTTTGATCCTCAGTTTCACGGCAAAACTTTTCAGCAGCGCTCCGACCGTTCTTCACATTTAGTTTCAAAGCCTTGGCAGCTGCATCCTTAGGTGAAACCCCGGCAACTATCAGCCTTGCCATCGCTGTTAGGCGTATTAAATCGACTGCGGAATATCTGCGGTGCGTACCGACGTTGTGCTTACTAGGACCAATTCCATATCTGCGGTCCCATGTCCGAAGCGTTGCTGGTGCTACTCCGAGCCTCCTGGCTACGGCAGCCACAGTTAACGATTCATCTGGCTCTAGGGCCTCGAGAGCGCGGATCATGGCGCCATTCTCTCTAGAAGGGCCAGGGCGCGCCACCTGAAACGCTTCAAATCTGGGTCAAATTGGCCCAAATACTTGAACAACTTATGGCGCGGTTGTAGTATCCAACCAAGTAAAGAGCCACAGAACTGGAGTTCAAATGACAAGTCCTATGCAGCCAAGACCTATTGCGTCTGACTGGGAATGGCAGGAATCTGCTGCCTGTCGCGAGCTTCCAACTGAAATGTTTTTCTATACAGATGGTGAACGCGGACCTCGTCGTAAGAATCGCGAAAATGCTGCAAAGGCTGTCTGTGCATCTTGTCCAGTAATTCAGGCATGTAGAAAACAAGCACTCGAATTAGCTGAGCCTTACGGAATTTGGGGCGGGCTAACAGAGGAAGATCGCATCTCAATTCTTAGCCGCAATCAGAAAGTTGTTGCGGACTCTTT